>CAKTXB010000005.1 GCA_934630555.1 uncultured Oscillospiraceae bacterium | reverse complement strand
CGGTCTGAAGCGCCTCCTCGCTTCCCTTCAGGTCGGAGATCAGCACCTCCACCGTCGTGCCGGGGCACGCCTCATGTACCGCGCGTATGACCGCCGCCATGTGCGCCGCGCCGCCGTCCGGCAGATCGTCGCGCGTGACCTGCGTCACCACCACGTGCCGCAGCGCCAGCTTTTTGGCCACCTCGGCCAGATGCCCCGGCTCGTCCGGGTCAAGCGGCTGCGGCTTTGCGCACGACACGTTGCAGAACCGGCAGTTGCGCGTGCAGGCGCTGCCCATGACCATAAACGTCGCCGTGTGCTTTTTATAGCACTCTCCCAGATTCGGGCAGTTGGCCTCCTTGCACACGGTGTTGAGCTTCAGGTCCTTCATCAGTCTTGCGACTTCTTCCACGGCCTCCCGGTTATACTGTACCTTCAGCCAATCCGGCTTTTTCTGGTATGTACCCATCAGTCCTCCACCTCAGCGATCGGCGCGCCGACCGTGATCTCGTCGCCCTCTTCCACAAGCTGGCGGCCCATCACGCCGTCCTGCTCCGCCTCGATCTGGTTGACGACCTTTTCCGTTTCGATCTCAAAAATGGCCTCGCCCTTGTGATACGCCTCACCCGGCTCCTTCAGCCACGCGCACAGCACGCCGCGCTCCATCTCCGGCCGCAGCTTCGGCATTTTCAGTTCCTTTTTCATTGCAGCTTCCTCCTAAAACAGAAATTTCCAAAACTCCGCATCCCCCGCGTTTCGGCACAGCGGCCCCAGCACGGCAGGATCCAGCGCGCACCCGCGCAGTCTTTGCTCCAACGCCCGCAGCGCGGGCGGCGCGTTTTCACACGCGATCTGCAAAATAACGCCATGCTTCGCCGCGTAGCGCACCGTGACCGGCGTGCCCGCGAACACGGCTTTGTTTTCAAATTCAAATGCGGGCGTTTTGCCGTAGGTCCACTGCCACGCGGCATATTTTTCCCGCCCCAGCCGCGCGATCTCCTCCAGCGCCGCATCCTCCAGCGCCGCACGCTGTGCGTCCGGCCCGGCAAGCTCCTGCAAAAGCTGTCGCGCAAACGCCTCCGCGGGCATCTTCTCGTTCCAGTGCGCGGCAATATTCGTCACCGGCTGCGGCACCGACGCCACGCCGCGTGTCGTGTAATGCCCGCGCGCGCCGTTTGCCAGCAGCCGCAGCGCCTGCAGATCGGCATCATACAGCAGCGTGCCATGGTGCAGCACGCGCCCGCCGGCGATCTTTTGCGCGCTGCCGGAGATCTTTTCCCCACCGATCGCAATGTCGCACGTGCGGTTCATCCGCGCGTCGATGCCCATGCGCCGCAGTGCCTCCACGACCGGCTGAATGAAGCGCGCGTAATCCGCCTGCCTGTCCGCGCAGCGGCAGATGCGGGTATAATTGACGTTGCCCAGGTCATGATAAACCGCGCCGCCGCCTGTTTCGCGCCGCACGATCGCCACACCGCGCGCCATGGCCGTCGGCAGATGCACCTCGCAGAACAGATTCTGATAGCAGCCGCACACCACAGCCGGCCGGCTGCGCCAAAGCAGCAGCACATCGTCATACGGCGTATTGCGGAACACATACTCCTCGAACGCCTGATTAAAATACGGATCGTTCGACTCATTCACATAATAATGCAGCACTATGCACGCCTCCGCCTGATCCTGTGTGCTTGTATAGTACCCGGATTCCCCACAAAAGTCAATCAAAATAAACGCAAAAGCTGCATGACCGGACAAGACCCGTCATGCAGCTTTCCCGGCTCCAAACGCGATCCATGCCGCCTCACGCCGCCGCGTCCAGCATATGCTCGATCAAAATGCCGTACCCCTGCTCCGGGTCGCCCACCAGCACATGCGTCACTGCGCCGACCATGCGCCCGTCCTGCAGGATCGGGCTGCCCGACATCCCCTGCACCACGCCGCCCGTGCGCTCCAAAAGCCGCGCATCGTTCATCCGCAGCAGCAGATCGCGTCCGGTTTTCGCGTTTTCATCGATCTTTGTGATCTCAATGGAATACTCCTCCACCGCGTCGCCGTCCACATTCGCCAGGATCGTCGCCGCCCCGGTGTGTACCTGCTCCGCCGCGGCCACCGGCAGCGCCGCGCGCTGCGGCAGCATGTTCGCCGTTCCAAACAGGCCATGCGCCGTATTCTGCGTCACGAGCCCGCACGTCTGCGTCACATCAAACGCTCCGTGCAGCGCCCCCGGCGTGCCGCGCACCCCGCGCTCCACCGCCGCCACACTGGCCGGCACCAGATAGCCGGACGTAATGGGCAGCAGCTTCCCGTCCGCGCTCCCGCTCACGCCGTGCCCCAGCGCGCCAAACGCATTCGTTTCCGGGTCATAATACGTCACCGTACCAATGCCCGACACATTGTCGCGCAGCTGCACGCCAAGCTGCCACCGCGTTCCGACCTGTTCGGGCCGCACCAGAAATTCCGCCGTCTGCCCGCCCCGCAAAACCTGCAAAACCACCGCTTCGCCGCTTTGCACCAGCTGTGCCAGCGTCTGCGCCGCACGCACGCTGCGCCCGTTGCATTTCACGATCCGGTCGCCGCACCGCAATCCCGCGCGCTGCGCTGCCGCGCCGTCCTCCACCTGCGTTACGACCAGTCCTTCTGAATAGAGCTTAATGCCCACCGTATTGCCGCCCGGAATGAGATAGGCCGGCCGCGCCAGTGCCTGCGTGCAAAGCAGCAGTGTCAGCACCAGCGCCGCGGCCACACGCCGGGCGGGTCGATTTTTGATCCTCATGCCTGCAAATTCATCCTCTCCTGCGCCGATCCGCTCTTTTAATATGTCTGCGTCCGGGCAAAAGAACTCCGCGCGGCGGCTAGTAAAATCCGCTTGCGCTTCCTTTGCAGAAACTGCATGCCCCGCCGCTCCGGCGATATTCCCCCGCGCGCCGGAACGTTCCGGCAGCCCGGGCAAAAAACGTCAAAATGCGATGCAGACCATGCCGCTTATAATTTTTGCAAAAACCCGAAAAATAAACTTGACATTCCGCCCAAACCCGCTATAATAATATCTGCGCTTTGGCGCGGCCTGTTTTTAGGGGATTTGTGTAACGGTAGCACACCGGACTCTGACTCCGTTTGCGGGGGTTCGAATCCCTCATCCCCTGCCAAAAACTCCGTATGCAGCTGCATACGGAGTTTTTATTTTCCCACGCGCTTTCCCGCAAAAACTTTAAATTCCCCTTGTATTTGCGTATTTTTGCGTTTATACTGTTTTCACAGAAAGATGTGCAGAGCCTTTCCAGCTCCGCACCGGCCCGTGCTGGTGGTGATTTCCTGCTGCGGCGGAATTTAAAACACGGGCCCTCCAACGTCCGCGCGCATCCCAGCGCAGCCGGTCGTTTCACGCCGAAGCGGTTTTCGCTCCGGCGTTTTTCTTTGTCCCTCTCCCGCCGCCCCGCACCATGCACAATGTCACTGGAACACTCGCGTTCCCTTGTTGACAATGACGCGATCGTAAAATATTATAAAAATATCATAAAAAATGGAGGTTTTATCTATGGCGACCGTTTCTTCCGGCATTCTTGGCGATGCCAATTTGTTTAATCTAAAAGAGATTTCCGCTTTACAGATTCGGCCTGAAGCCAGTGCCTTCTTTGTTCCAGGAGAAGAGATTGTCCAGTGCTTTCAAGCCATTCGCGATCAGGTGCTCTTCACAAACAAGCGTGTATTTGTGGTAAACGTTCAGGGCATTACTGGAAAAAAAGTATCCTATTATTCCTATCCATATTCCAAAGTGCAGTATTTCGGGATTGAAACTGCCGGGGTGCTGGATATTGACAGCGAGCTCGTTCTTGTGTTTAACGATGGGAACAGGCTTCAGTTCGATTTTAAATCGAAAGTCGACATCAAACAGATCTGTTCCAATATTTCCGCATTTGTTTTGTAACGCCAGCAATCAGTGCTTGACCGTCATCATGCGCTCTGCACACAGCAGACGCTACATACTTACAGCAGCCCCATGGAAGCTGGAAGCTTCCATGGGGCTGCTGTTATTTTTCAAGTTTCCGCAGAATTTTGGACTATTTTTACATTTACAATAGCCTTACATCCGCTCCGGCGCGCTGAATCCCAGCAGCTCGATGCACGTTTCCAGCGCGCGCCGCGTCAGATCCATCAGCGCCACATAGCTCGCCTTCTGCGCCGCGTCCGGCTCTGAGATAATGCGCACATCGTGATAGAACTTGTTCGCCGCGCCCGCCAGCTCGTAAATATACGCGCAGATCACATTCGGCAGTGAATCGCGATACGCCGCAGTCAAACTGTCCTGCAAGCGCGCCAGCACCAGCATCAGATCCTTCTGCTCCTGCGACGCCGGTGCCAGCAGCGCCGCCTGCGAAACATCCCCGTCATACTTTGCCAGGATCGACTTGATGCGCACGATCGTATACAGAATATACGGCCCGGTGTTTCCCTCAAACGAGGCAAAGCGGTCCAGATCGAACACATAGTCCTTCGTCGCCAGATTGCTCAGATCGCCGTACTTCAGCGCCGCCAGCGCGATCTGTGCCGCCGTCCGGTCCAGCTCGTCGTCCGCCACCGTCTGGTTTTCCTGAATTTTCCCCCGGATAAAGTCCGTAATGTCCGCAATGAGCGTTTCCAGCCGCATCACACCGCCGGCCCGCGTCTTAAACGGCTTTCCGTCCTTGCCGTTCATCGTGCCAAAGCCCACGTGCTGAAGCTCTGTCGTTTCCGGCACCAGCCCTGCCTTGCGCGCCACACGGAACACCTGCTCAAAGTGCAGGTTCTGCCGCTTGTCCGTCAAATAGAAGATGCGGTCGGGCTTAAAATCCTCCGCGCGCTGCAAGATCGTCGCCAGATCCGTCGTGGCATACAGCGTCGCGCCGTCCGACTTCACCAGGATGCACGGCGGGATGTCCTTCGTGTCCGTATCCTCCTGCACCGGCACCACCAGCGCGCCCTCCGATTCCACAGCCAGCTGCTTCTGCTCAATGATCTTCAGCATTTTCGGAATATACGGCTGCGCGTCGCTCTCGCCGTACCACACGTCAAAGTGGACGTCCAGCTTTTCATAGTTGCGCTTCATGTCGGCCACCGACACGTTCAGAATATGCTTCCACAGCGCGCGATAGCCGCGCTTGCCGTTCTGCAGCTCATACGTCGCGTCGTGCGCGCGCGCGGCAAAGGCTTCGTCCTCCTTGCTGCGGGCGCTGGCCGCCGGATAGATCTTCTCCAGCTCCGAAATGGTAAACGGCGCCGTTTCCGGGTAGTCGCCCGTAAAGCCGTCGTCAAAATACGGCAGCCCCGGCTGGTCGTCCTGCAGCTGCGCAATGATGAGCCCCATCTGTAAGCCCCAGTCGCCCAGATGGATGTCGCCGATGACCTTGTTGCCGAACCACCGGTCGATGCGCTTCACGCTCTCGCCAATAATGGCGCTGCGCAGATGTCCGATATGCAGCGGCTTTGCCACGTTCGGCCCGCCGTAGTCCAGCACGATCGTCTTAGGCGTCGGCTCCTCCGGCACGCCCAGCCGCGCATCCTGCCGCATTTTTTCAAGATGCTCCGCCAGATACGCGCCGCTTACCTTCATATTGAGAAAGCCCGGATGCACCGCCTCCACGTGTTCAAACAGTTCACAGCCCGAAAGCGCCTCCGCCACCGCCTGTGCGATCTGCATGGGCGCCTTATGATAGACCTTGGCCGCCGGCAGCGCACCGTTGCACTGATATTCGCAAAGATCCGGGCGGTTGGAAAGCGTGGCCTTGCCATAGGCCGGGTCAAAACCGGCGCGTTCAAACGCCCCGGCCAGCTGCTGGGAGATCAAATCGACAAGTTGTGTCATCGTGCTCATCCTCTTGTATCTTATTTTATTGTGTTGATTATATCAGATTTTTCTAAAAAGTATAGCCCCGCCCGCGGCAAAAATGTATCTTCCCCGCACAAAGCGCATACATTTTGGACGAGGTGTTGTATATGGCTCCTACAGAACAAAGCAAGTCCACGCCGCCCCGCGCCGCGCTCTGGCTCTCGCGGCTGGCCGTCCTGACCGCCGCCGCTCTGCTCCTCTATACATGCAGCGTCTGCTGCCCCCAGCTGTGCGATGCGCTGCGCGGCATGCGCAATGGCCGGGCTGTGCAGGCGTTTTCCCAGTTCACCCAGTCGCTGCACGCGGGCAGCGACGTGGTCGAGGCCTTCGCCGCCTCCTATGAGCTTCTCACCGGTGCGGAGCCTTGAAATTCGCCCCGCATTCGCCGCGTTCGTGCTCGCGCTGGCCTATGTTGACCTCTGCGGCATCTTCTGGCCGTTTTTTGCCGCCGCCGTCCTGCACGAGCTGGCGCACATCGCCGCCATCCGCGCCGCCGGCGGCCAGATCATCCGTGTGCGCCTTGGCTTTGGCGACGCGCAGATCGACTTCACGCCGCTCCCCGCCCGCCTGGAATCGCTCTGCGCTCTGGCCGGCCCGGGCCTGAACGCCCTGTGCGCCGCCGCGCTTTTGCATCGGCTGCCCGTGTTCGCGTGCGTCAGCGCCATTCTGGCCGCATTCAATCTGCTGCCCCTCTGGCCGCTCGACGGCGGGCGCGTGCTGCTGCTCCTGCTTTCGCTGCATTTTTCCGAACCGCAGGCACGCCGCATCTGCCGCATCACCGGCCTTGCCTGCTGCGCGCTGCTGGGCGCGCTGGCCGTCTATGCCGCCTGGCGGCTGCAAGCGGGCCTCTGGGTGCTTCTTCCGGCCATTCTGCCCGCATTTCGCCTCCTGCGCTGGCACGCAGCGGAAAAAGCGGTTGCTTTTCAGCCCCGTTGCGGCTAAAATAGCGGTAACAATGTTGCAAAGGATCGACCGGCATGACTGACAAGCTCCACCGCATTCTGCAAACCGTCCAGCGCCCCGCCCGCTATGTGGGCGGCGAATATAATGAAGTTGTCAAGGACAAGCGCGCCGTTGACCTCCGCGTCGCCTTCTGCTTCCCCGATACCTACGAGATCGGGATGTCCAACATCGGAATGCGCATCCTCTACGGCGTCATGAACAGCCTCCCCGGCGTGTGGTGTGAGCGTGTGTTCGCCCCCTGGGGCGACATGGAGCAGGCCATGCGCGAAAATAATATCCCCCTCTACGCGCTTGAAAGCAAAGACCCCGTGCGTGAGTTTGACCTCATTGCCTTTACCCTGGGCTATGAGATGAGCTACACAAATGTCCTCAATATGCTGGAGCTTTCCGGCATCCCCCTGCTGGCCTCCGAACGCGAGGGCCTGCACGGCCTTGTCTTTGCCGGCGGCGTGTGCACCGTAAACCCCGAGCCGCTGGCCGACTTCATCGACTTTTTCTCCATCGGCGAGGGGGAGGAAATGACCCCCGAGATCCTCGCCCTCTACCGCACCGCCAAGCGCGAGAGCTGGACAAAGCCCCGGTTCCTCCGTGAGGTCTGCAAGATCGACGGCGTCTACGTACCCTCGCTCTACCGCCACACCTATCACCCCGACGGTACGCTTGCCGCCATCGAGCCTTTAGACGGCGCGCCTGCGCGCGTGCAAAAGCGCATCATCGCCGACATGGACCGCAGCTACTGGCCGCCGCACGAGATCGTGCCCTCCACCGAGATCGTCCATGACCGCTCCAATCTTGAAATTTTCCGCGGCTGCATCCGCGGCTGCCGTTTCTGTCAGGCCGGCTTCTGCTACCGCCCCGTGCGTGAAAAGCGCGCGGACACGCTCTACAGGCAGGCCGTTTCCGAGCTGGAGGACTCCGGCCACAGCGAGATCACGCTCGCCAGCCTCTCCACGTCCGACTACACGCAGCTGGCCCAGCTCGCCGAGCCTCTGCTCGATTACTGTCAGCCCCGCAAGATCAGCCTCTCCCTGCCCAGCCTCCGCGCCGATAACTTCTCGCGGGAGCTCATGCTCAAGGTCCAAAAGGTCAAAAAAACGGGTCTCACCTTCGCGCCCGAAGCCGGCACACAGCGTCTGCGCGACGCCATCAATAAAAACGTCACCGAGGAAGAGATCCTGCAAACCTGCGCCACCGCCTTCTCCGGCGGCTGGAACAGCGTCAAGCTCTATTTCATGCTCGGCCTGCCCACCGAAACGGATGAAGACGTTCTCGGCATCGCCGAGCTCGCGCAGAAGATCGTCCACACCTGGCGCGAGAGCGCCGCGAACAAAAAGCGCGGCCTCTCCATCAACCTCGCCACGGCCTATTTTGTGCCCAAGCCCTTCACCCCCTTCCAGTGGGAGGCGCAGATCACGCCGGAGGAATACCTCCGCCGCGTCCATCTCCTGAAAAGCGCGCTCAATTCCCGCGCCATCGACTACCGCTATCACGAGTCCGACCTCAGCCGGCTCGAGGCCGTGCTGGCGCGCGGTGACCGGCGGCTCGGCGCCGTGCTGCTGGAGGCGCACCGCCGCGGCGCGCGGCTCGACGGCTGGGATGAGTACTTTCACTACCAGACGTGGCTGGACGCCTTTTCCGCCTGCAGCATCGACCCCGACTTTTACACCGTGCGCGGCTTCGCCGAAGACGAGCTCCTGCCGTGGCAGACCATCTCCGTCGGCGTCACGGACGCGTTTTTCCGCCGCGAACGCGCGCAGGCCTATGCGTCCGAGATCACGCCGGACTGCCGCGCGGGCTGCGCCGGCTGCGGCGCGGCAAAGCTCTGCAAAGGAGGCGTGTGCCATGAATCGTCTGCTGTTTGAAAAAACCGGCGGGGCCGTCTACCTCTCCCATCTGGACCTCATGCGCCTGTTCCAGCGCGCGTTCAAGCGCGCCGGCGTCATGATCTGGCACTCGCAGGGCTTCAGCCCCCGGGCCTATGTTTCCATCGCCCTGCCGCTGCCCGTCGGCACATCCAGCCGGTGTGAGATCCTCGACTTTGACGTCGAAGACGGCGCCGTTGAGCTGGCCGCTCTGCCGGAGCGTCTGAACCATGCTCTCCCCACCGGCGTGCGCGTGCTGACGGCCTATGAAAGCGACCGCAAGATCAAGCACCTGACCTACCTTGCCGCCGACGTCACGCTCGAATACGATGCCGGCGTGCCCGCAGCCGCGCCGGACGCCATCCGCGCCCTGTTCGCGCAGCCGCAGGTGCTCGTCCACAAGCGCACCAAGCGCGGCGAGGCCGACGTGGACATCGTTCCCGCCCTCCGCACGCTCGCCGTGGAGCAGACCGCCCCGCAGGAGCTCACGCTCCACGCCGTCGTCACTGCCATGAACCCCGCGCTCAATCCCCTGCTGCTGGCCGAGGCCGTGCGCACCCACCTGCCGTCCTGCGCCCCCGATTTCGCGCGCGCCGAACGTCTGGAGGTCTACGACGCCGCCATGCAGCCTTTCCGTTAACCCCGACCCTGCCATACAAAGGAGGAACGCCCGTGAACGCCACGCTCATGAACGTGCTGTTTGCCGCATTTTTGTCCATGGTGCCGGTTCTCGAGCTGCGCGCCGCCATTCCCTACGCGCTCTCCAACGGCATGTCCACGCTGGCCGCCTACTGTCTGTGCGTCGCGGCCAACGTCGTGCCCGTGCCGTTTATCATCTGCTTCACGCGCACGGTGCTTTTGTGGATGAAAAAGCGCGGCGGCAAGCTCCGGCAGATCGCCGACTGGCTCTCCGACCGCGCGGTCAAAAAATCCGCGCTCTATCAAAAATATGAACAGCTGGGCCTGTTCATCCTCGTGGCCATTCCCCTGCCCGGTACGGGCGCATGGACGGGCGCGCTCGTCGCGGCCCTCATGGGCCTGCGCATCCGGCAGGCCCTCCCGGCCATTGCCTGCGGCGTCGCCGCAGCGGGCGCCCTCGTTCTCCTCGTCTGCCGCGGTGTGATCCACTTGGCGGGCTTTTGAGCAAACAATACCCTTTTCCGGGCGCGGCCGTGCTGCCGCGCCCGGAATTTGCATTTCCCGTCCTATTATGGTATAATACTATAATCTATGAACCGTTTGGAGGGATGCCCATGATCGCCATCGTCACAGACGCGCACTACCGAATGTCGGTCGCGCTCATCCGCGATCTGGCTGAGTCCGGCATGCAGGTCATCGCCTGTGAGCGGCCGCAGTTTGCAAAGCCCGTCGGCTTTGCCAGCCGCGCCGCGTGGCAGTGCTACCAGCTGCCGGAGGGCGATCTGGCGGAAGGCCTGCTCTCTTTGTGCCGCGAGGTCGCGGCGCGCTGCGGCGAAACGCCCGCGCTGCTGCCGGTCGGCGCCAAAACGCTTGCCGCCGTAGCCGCGCGGCGCGCCGACTTTGACGCCGTGTGCGGCCTGTGCATCCCCACCACCCGGCAGCTGGCGCTGCTCAATGACAAAGCCGCGCTCCACGCGCTGGCGCAGCAGCTGAAGATCGCCGTACCGCAGGAATATGTGCCGGAGCTTGGCGACTCCGTTCAGCACTTTGCCGCGCGCGCGCCGCTGCCGTGCGCCGTCAAGCCCGTGTGCGGCGAACAGTTTGACCTCCCCGCCGCCCAGCGCTATGCCATCGCGCGCACTCCGCGCGAGTTGGAAGATGCCTACGCCCGCTTCTATGCCCTGACAAACAGCGCCCCCATCGTACAGGAATACCTGCCCGGCGCGGGTCTCGGCTGCTCCGTGCTGACGAAAAACGGCGAGATCCTTGCCTGCATCGCCCACCGCCGCGTGCGCGAATACCCCGCCTCCGGCGGCCCATCCAGCTGCTGCCGCGTCATCGACGACGCACCGCTGCTGGCGCTCGTGCGCCCGCTCGTGCGGGAGCTTGCTCTCAGCGGCGTCGCCATGTTTGAATTCAAGTGCGGCGCCGACGGCCAGCCGCGCTTACTCGAGTGCAATCCGCGCGTCTGGGGCACATACCCGCTCACCCGCGCCGCCGGCACGAACTTCACCTGCCTCTGGGCCTGCGCTGCGCTGGCCCGGCCGCTGCCGCCCTACTGCCGGCCAAAGCCGGTCAAAATGGTCTACTATCCTGCCGACGCGGCGGCCATGCTCGGCTATTTCCGCCGTGGCAAGCTCGGGCGCGGCCTCGGCTTCTTTGCCGACTTTTTGAACCCCTGCGTTAAAAACGGTCTGTGGCAGTGGCGCGATCCTGCGCCGGGCCTGCGCTATCTGGCCGGTCTTTTCCGGAGGAGCCGCCCATGATCCGCGCTGACCTTCATGTCCACAGCGCCGCGTCGTGGGATGGCCGCAGCACGCTGATGGAACTGGCCGAAGCCGCCAAAGCGCAGGGCCTTGACGCCATCGCCATCTGCGACCATGACCGCTGCACCGACGTTTCCGGCCATTACCCCGTCCTGCTCATCCCCGGCGGTGAAGTTACGACCACCGCCGGCCATGTGCTCGGCCTGTTTCTGGCGCGTCCGCTGGATGCAGCCCTTTGGCAAAACGGCGCACCCGCGCCGCAGACCGCCGTCGCGGCCATCCGCGCCTGCGGCGGTCTGGCCGTTCCGGCCCATCCTTTCTCGCCGCAAAAGCTGGACGAGCCCGCGCTTTGCGCCCTGCGCCCCGACGCACTGGAATGCGAAAACGCCCGCGTGGCCCTCAAACACGCGGCCTGCAACGCCCGCGCCCACGCGCTGGCCGAGTCCGCGTCGCTCCCCCAAACCGGCGGCAGCGACGCGCACAGCGCCGCCGAGGTCGGCGGCTGCTATACAAAGCTGGACTGTTCAGAATGCACCATCTCTGCCCTGAAAGCCGCCCTTGCAGACGGCCGCTCCAGCGCCGTGTTCCGCCGTGCCTGCCGCTGGCGGCAGAAGGGCCTTTCCCAGTGGCACGGCCACCGGCACGACAGATCCCTCAAAAAGCGCTGCAAGGCGCTTTGCTATCTCATCTACTGCATCCTGCGGGATGCCCTTTCCGGGAGGTAACGCCATGTCTGTTCTCACCCGCGCCATCGGCCTTGCCAAGCGCGTCAAGCATCAGTTTCAAGACGAGATCCGCCGCCGCACGCCGGTCTGCCTTTCTCCCGTCCGGCGCATCGAGCAGGTCGCGCTGCATGAACGCGTCTGCGCCATGACATTTGACGACGGCCCGTGCCGCCTGCCCGCGAACCCCTCCAAAGACGGCAAGCCGCTCACGCTGCACCTGGCCGAAACGCTCGAGCGCTTTGGTGCCGTCGGTACGTTCGACATCGTGGGCGACACCTCCCAAAACTACCCCGACCACCCCGGCAAAGAAGGCTCCGCCAGCTGGGGCGGCGTGGCCTATGACCACTACCCTGACTTTGGAAAAGACGCTGACGGCGGCGCGCTGCACTGCCCCGAGCTTATCCGGCGGCTGCTGGACGGCGGCCACGAGCTCACCAGCCACACCTGGGCGCACGTACTCTACGGCCCCAAGCCCCTTGTCTACGGCAGCCGCAGGCCGCTGAAGGATCTGGACGCTGTTGTGGCCGACCTGCGCAAACTGGATGCCCACCTGCGTGAGCACTACCAGTACGCCATCCGCCTCTCCCGTCCGCCGCACTATGTTGACGGCACGAAAGACGGCTTCTCCGCCTACGACGCGCACGCGCTGCTGGGCTACCAGTACATGGCCGCCAGCTTTGACGGCGCCGGCTGGCTGCCGCTCTCCACCTATGAGGCCGAGGTCGAGGCCACGTGGAAGCCCATGGCTCAAAAGCTGGCTGAAGACCCGGACTATTTCTGCGGCCAGATCATCTTCCAGAAAGACGGCTATAACATGGCCCGCCGCTCCCCCGTGGCAAGCGGCCTTGCCAAACAGCTCGAACTGCTCACGCAAAACGGCTATCGCGTCGTCAGCGTATCGCAGCTGCTGGCCCTGTGCCCGTTTCTGGACACAGCGCCGGAGGACGCGCTCTTTGCGCCCGCCCGGGCGCTGCTGGACGCCGGCTTCTGCGTCGTGTTCCGCGATAATGCCATCCGCCCCGCCACGCCGCTCACCCGCGGCGCGCTGGCCATGATGCTCTACGGCTGCAAAACGCCCGCGGCCCGCATCGACTTGGTGCGCAAACAGGCCGCCCCCTGCCGCGACGTTTCCTATCGCCATCCCTATGCTGCCGCCATTGCCGCAGCGCTTGCCTCCGGCGCCATGGACGCCCCGAACGGCCGCTTCCGCCCGGATGCCCCCGTCAGTCAGGATATGTTTGCGGCTGCCTGCCGTGTCGTTTTCGGCAAGATCCCGTCGTCTGCCGCCGCCCCCGCCACGCACGCAGACGCCATAGCACAACTCGCTGCCCTTTTGTGACCCATACGCCCCGGTATTTTTCCGGTAAATCGCATGAAATTTCTGAAAATGCGTCGTTTTTTCACAGCCGCATCATAAAAATCTTGCGAAAAAACTTGACAGTTTTTCCTGTCCGTGATATGATAACCGGGCTGTCAGAAGGCCACCAGTTTTATGCGCGGGTGTAGCACAACGGCCAGGGCACCAGCCTTCCAAGCTGGGGACGCGGGTTCGATTCCCGTCACCCGCTCCACTTCCCTATGCGCCAGTAGCTCAGTTGGATAGAGCAACTGCCTTCTAAGCAGTAGGTCGGGGGTTCGAATCCCTCCTGGCGTGCCACTACTGCCAAGGCAGCAGATGAAATGAATATGGTGGGTGTAGCGTAGTTGGTTAACGCGTCAGATTGTGGCTCTGAAGACCGAGGGTTCGAGTCCCTTCACTCACCCCATTTCTTTTTTTCTTTATACAGGATCGTCCAAGCGCTACAAGGGGATGTCGCCAAGCGGTAAGGCACAGGACTTTGACTCCTGTATGCGTAGGTTCGAATCCTGCCATCCCTGCCATGCGACCCGCTAGCTCAGTCGGCAGAGCACCTGCCTTTTAAGCAGGGTGTCCGGAGTTCGAATCTCCGGCGGGTCACCAAAATTCCCGTCCTGCCAACAGGCAGGGCGGGAATTTTTCGTAGACCGCCCGGAGAGTCGAAGTTTATGCCCCGAAGGGGTAAATCTCCGGCGGGTCACCAAAATTCCCGTTCTGCCGTCAGGCAGGACGGGAATTTTTCGTAGACCGCCCGGAGCGTCGAAGTTTATGCCCTTTGCAGGTGTTGTGAAGCAGGTCGTTATAGAAAGCGGCAATGCGGCCAAAGCCTGTCCGGACATCGTCTATTCCCCGCTCCGGCTCTTGGCGGCAGGGTACGCCTGCTTTTCATCCGTCCGCCCCAAAAGATAATCGGTGCTGGTGTGGTAGTAGTCCGCCAGCTTCATCAAAACGTCGGTCGGAATGTCGCGCTTGCCCATTTCGTAGTGCGAGTAGCAGACCTGCGAGCATTGCAGATACTCCGCAAGGTCTTTCTGAAACAGATCGCTGTCCTCTCTCAAATCCCGGATGCGCCTATACATACTCCTGTGCTCCTTTCCGGAAGTTTCACAGAAAGTATACGGAAAACATTTTGTTATATTGAAATATAAAACAAAATGTTATATACCGTATGTGTCACAAAGAATGGAGGAAACAAATCGTGGATACCTATATATTTTTGGGGATTATTCTTGCAGCAGGTCTCGCCTTTATTCCGGCAAACATTGCACGTAAAAAAGGATATAGTTATGGGCTTTGGCGGTTGTACGGTTGAATGCTATTTTATTGTTGCAGCAAGTACATAATTTTAAAGCGCGCACGGATAATATCCGTGCTCGCTTCAGATTGTCAAAAAAGCCTCGCAGAGTTCGCGCCCGCAGGCGCGAAAAAAGTTTGGATCATTTTCGGCGGTGGCGTGTACGTCGCCGAAAATACTTTACGCCATGCAAGTGTGGAATTTGTGCGCTATAAGCGCACAAATTATGCGCGCGGCATGGTGCAAGCCTTCTCAAACGCGAACCCAGCGCAGCGGTTCGCGTTTGAAAGCGTGTCAAAAATACTTTTTTGACACGCTCAAGCGCGCACGGATAATATCCGTGCGCGCTTTTCTCAAAAGATCGCCTGCAAGATCATAACTGCCGCGCAGCAAAGCACCGACACCGGCAGCAGCCCCAGCCCGCACCAGGCGCCGGCAATGCCAATGACCATGGCCGCGCCGCCAACAAACGGCGAGCCGGTCACATTCGTAATGGCCGGGAATGTCATGACTGCCAGCGTGACATACGGTACATAATAGAGAAATGACCGCAAAAACATACTGCGGATGGGCTTGCGGATGAGCGTGAGTGGCAGCACCCGGATGAGATACGTTGTAATGGCCATGGCCGCGATATACAAATACGTGTTCATACCCCCGCCTCCCGTTCCTGTGCTTCGGCTTCCTGCTCGTCAAACAGGTCCTCCGCATCGCGGCGGCGCGGAAACAGCACGGCCGCCGCAGCGGAGATCACAATGGTCAAAAGTAAGATCCGCATTCCCTCCGAGAACATGGGCAGCAGCTTGGCCGCCAGAAAGCTGCACACAAAGCTCGCCGCAATGCAGCCCAGCACGATTCGGTTGCGCCGCCCCTCCGGGATGATGATGGCCAGAAACATTCCGTAAAGCATCACGGAAAAGCCGCCCATGGCCCACGCGGGCAGAACGCTCCCCGCCAGCGCGCCCAGCAGCGTGCCGAATGCCCACCCGGGCAGAGCCACGCACATGGCGCCGATGAAATACCAGACGTCCAGATGCCCGGGCCGGGAAATCGCAAGTCCAAACAGCTCGTCCGTGATGTCAAAACCGATGAGCAGACGGTACCCCAGCGGCGTGTCTGCCGCCAAATGCTGGCTGAGCGCACAGCTCATGAGCAGATAACGCGCGTTGATGATGAGCGTCATAAGTACGATCATCCAAAGCCCCGCGTCCTCTGCGATCACGGTGATACCGCCATATTCTCCGGCGGAGGCATTGTTGAACAGGCTCATGAGAAAGCTCTGTAAGGCCGTAATACCAGCCGTATGGCAGGAAATGCCAATTCCAAAGCTGACGGCCAGATACCCTAGGCCCACGGGGATGCCATCCCGCAGGCCCTGCAAAAATTTCGGTTTGCTCATTGCAAGATCTCTTTTCCAAAGCGCGCCTGTGCGCGGTCGTCCGATGATTATAACGCGTTTATGCAAAGAAGGAAAGAAGAATTTTCAAAAAGAAACCACAGATCGTCCGCCGGCCCCGAATATCATCCAGTTTTTGGGGTATTGCGGTTTGCGTTTTTTCGCTTTCCAGACTTTTGCAGCGCCAGCCGACCAGCTCTGCAAAAATACCGCTTCAAAAGCACAAGCTTCCGAAGCGGTGTTTTCTGCATTATTCAGTGGCGATATTGCCGCCGGTCTCAATGGTCTTATCATCGAGCAGCAGGAGCTTTTCGGCCAGCAGACGGGCAAAGCCGGACACCACGGCGGAGGCTACAATAAGTTCCTCTGTGCGATCCACGGTCATGTCTGTCACTTCTTCATGGTCAAGCAGCCGGCCGGCCGCGGCGCGCACCTCCCGCGCAAAATATGTACACGTCAGATCGTGCCGCGCCACGTAGGACGCATAGGCCGCGCGCACATCCTCCTCCGCACGGCTCTGCGGCAGCATCTGCTGGGTCATGGTCAAGCTCAGGCTCTGCTTGAGCGTGCAGATCATGATGAGATAGGCAATGTGTACGCGGTAATAGCGCCGCCTGTGCGGCGAGGGCAGGATGCCGCGGCGGACATAGTTGTTGATGGCCGCACCGGTAATGACCTGCTCTTCCTTCAGTTCCGGCGGCATATAATCCAGATATTCCTTTAAAAGATCCACGACCTGCTCCATATACAGCCCCATGTTTGGGATCTGCTCCCACGCCGGCAGCCGAAAACGCAGCAGGTACTTTTCCCATCGCCGCAGCTTGGCCGCGATGAGTTCCTTGCTGTAAGCCATAGTTCACACACCTCGCGGACAGTGTACCACAGGTTTTTGGAAAATGCAATCAAAAATGATCTGCCTCACAGGTTGACTTTGTATATACGATGTGTTAATCTAATCCAGCAGATTAGATAAGGAGCCATTGCCGTATGTTTGAAATTATGACCGACACCTCCGCCAACCTGGACTGCCAGCTGCTGGCGGAACGAGCGATCACGTGCATCCCGTTTTCGTTCCTCGTAGGCGGAAAAGACCAGACGTGTACCGACACACACGCGTTTGACGGCAAGGCATTTTTTAACGCCATGCGCGCAGGTGAAAAGGTCGTAACGTCGCAGATCACACCGCAGCGCTACATCGAGTATATGCGCCCGGCGCTGGAACAGGGGCATGACATTTTGTTCGTGGGGATGTCGTCCGGCATCAGCGGCGCGCACGCTTCGGCGCAAATGGCCGCCGCAGAGCTGCGCGAAGCGTTCCCGGAGCGCAAGCTCCTGCTGGTCGATACGCTCTGCGCCTCGCTGGGCGAAGGACTGCTCGTGCTGCGCGGCGCGGACCTGCGCGACGCCGGCGTGTCGCTGGAAGATACGTGGGCAAAACTGGACGCGCTGCGGCACAATATGTGTCAGGTGTTCGCCGTGGACGACCTCAAATATCTGCGCGCCACTGGGCGGCTTTCGGGCATCAAGACCGTCATTGCATCCGTTTTGCAGATCAAGCCCCTGCTCAAGGGCGACACGGAGGGCAAGATCGTCTGCTTTGCCAAAACGCGCGGCAAGCGCGGCGTCATTCAGGCGCTGGCCGCCGAATATGACCGCACCGTAACGGACGCCGGCGCGCAGACCGTTGGCATTGCGCACGCCGACTGCCCGGAGGACGCTGCCGCGCTGGCGGAGCTTCTGCGCAGGAACCATCCGCCGAAGGACATTATGATCCAGTGCTATGAGCCGGTGACCGGCTCGCACGTCGGCCCGGGCACGCTGGCTCTGTTTTTCCTGGGCGACGCCGCATTCCGCAGCCGCTGAGCTTTCCAACACCCCCGCCCCGCCGCACAACCAGTGCGGCGGGGTATTTTTGCGATTTTAAAATTTCTTCAAGGTTCGTTTACAAACCGTTCACCATCGGACGGGCCGGATGCGGTATGCTTAGACCATCAAAGGACACCGGTTCTTGAGAGCACTTGAGAACAGGCAACGGTGGAATTTGAACCTCCCTTTTCCATGTTCATCAATTTTCTCATTCTTTTTCTTTTCTCTTTTTCTTTCTTTTTCTCTCTTTTCTCTCTTCTCAAAGCGAAAGCCGGACAGATGCTGCATCTGCCCGGCTTTTGCTTTTTGCGCGCGGCAGCGCCGCGTGCAAAAAGCCCCGGCCCTTGCGGCCGGGGCTGCTTGTCATACGTTACGCCACGCGCAGATAATCCGCGCTCATATAGGCGGTGTGGCCGCCGAACAGGATCTGATACCAGCCGTCGAGCTTGCCGACCACCGCGACGGGGTCGTCCTTGGCCAGTGTTTTTTCGATCGTGCCGGAGGTCGAGGGCGACAGACGGACGTTCACATCCGTCGTGGTAGCCATACAGGCCGACAGGGGCGTTACATCCTCGGGGTCCGCTTCAGCAGCCGACTCGTCCGGCACATAGAAACCGACCTGATACATGAGCGCCGCCAGCTCGGAAGCTTCGCTGGTCGTCAGCGCGGCAGTCTTGCCGTTGTGATAGGCCGTGCCGCTCCAGGTGGTAGTACCATTGTCCCACAGCAGGCGTGCGCTGTATGCTTCCCCGTCCACGTCGATGGTATAGGGATATTCCACATCGGTCGCGCCGGTGGTGTAGGTCGCGTTAATGAGCAGAGCGCTCGTTTGCAGCGCATCGGCGGGCGTCATGGCCGCGGTCTGCGCCTCGCTGTCCGCGGACATCACCCAGCGGACGGATACGTTTTCCGAAGGCTCGGGCGCGCGCTCGGTAACATCGGTCACGGTGAACCAGTCGGAGTCGTCGTGCTGGTCAAAGGCAAACTGCAGCTGCACGCGCAGGCCCTGACGCGGGGTGACGGCAAAGCCGTTTTCCATCTGCGTGATGGTGTAAAAGCCGGAGCTCTGATAGAACGCCTCAAACAGCTGCCGCACCGTGGATTCCTCTGTGCCGCCGGCGCAGGCGTAGCTGGTGCCAAGCACCAGACGGTTGCCCATATTGTCACGCAGATAGCTGTCAGAGATGAGGTGCAGCGGCAAAAGCAGATCCATGGTGCCATCCTGCGTGACGACCTCGCGGTGCATTCCGGAGAAGATGTAGGAGTTTTTCACATTGGCGGGGTCCTGCTGATATAAGCACCAGCTGTCCACGCCGCCCGTGACATCGCGCGAGAAGAGCCAGCAGTCGCCATAGGCGTTTTTGAACTCCGCCGCCGTCACGTTTTCATTGTTTTTGACCACAAGGTCGGCCATTTTGGACAGGCTCTTTTTGCTGATGAACTGATAGCCGCCGTATGTCAGATAATCGCCGTTATTGAGCTCCGCCTTCAGCGGCAGCGTCAGCACGGACTGCGTGGAAAACGACGCGGCTTCGATGGCGCTGCCCGTCTTTCCGCTGGAGCAGCCAGCCAGCACGGATACCAGCAGGACAAGCGCCAGCCAAAATGCGATTTGCTTTTTCATACTGAATCCTCCATTGTGTTCTTTCGCCGGAAAACCGGCGCAATTCTCTTCTGATTTTGTGATTATACCACACATTTCTTCATCTGGCAAATATTCTTTGCAGCAAGCGGCCCATACTTGCATTTTTTCCTGCACGCTGGTATCATACAAATCAGGAAAACACCGTCAAGTGGGAGGGATTTTTGGATGTTTGACACAGAGGTTTTGCAGCTGGAGCCGGCGCTCGTTGCCTGCCGCAGGCAGCTGCACGCGCACCCGGAGCTTTCCTTTCAGGAAACCGCAACAACGCGCTATCTTGAAACACAGCTGCGCGAAATGGGCGTGGATGCGATCCATGCGCCGTGCAAGACCGGCCTGATCGCCGTAATCCACGGCAAAAAGCCCGGAACGGCCCGGGCGCTCGGCGTGCGCGCAGACATTGACGCGCTGCCCATTCAAGAGGATACCGGCCTCCCCTACCGCTCGCAGATACCGGGCGTGATGCACGCGTGCGGGCACGACGCGCACGCGGCCATTGCGCTGACGCTGGCGCGGCTTTTGTGCGCGCACCGGGAAGCATTCTGCGGCGAGGTACGCATCTTGTTCCAGCACGCGGAGGAGCTGCCGCCCGGCGGCGCCATCGAAATGCTGCGCGCGGGCGCGGCCGAGGGGCTGGACGCGCTGCTGGCGCTGCACCTTTCCACCACGTTCCCCAGCGGATACTTCGGCGTGCGCCCCGGCGCGCTCACGGCCAACACCGACCGCTTTGACATCACCATTCGCGGCAAGGGCGGCCACTGCGCGCTGCCGGAGATGTGCATTGACCCCATCGTGATCGGCGCGCAGGTCATTCTGGCGCTGCAAACGCTCGTGTCGCGCTGCGTGGCGGCGGCGGACGCGGCCGTGGTCTCCATCTGTCAGGCAACCGCGGGAAACGCCTATAACATCATTCCCAACGCCATGACGCTCACCGGCACGACGCGCTGCATGGGGCCGGAGGCGCGGGCGTTTTTGCGCCGTGAAATGGAGCAGATCGTGCGCGGCATCACGCAGGCCGGCGGTGCGGCATACGATTTCGCGTGGCAGGACGGCTATCCGTCCGTCATGAACGACGCGGCGCTCACGGCGCTTGCCGAGCAGTGCATCACCGAACGCTTCGGCGCAGAGCGCGTGCTGCACATCGGCCCGCTCATGCCGGGCGAGGATTTTTCATATTTTCTGGAAAACGGAAAACGGCCGGGCTTTTTTGCCGAGCTTGGCACGCGCAGCGCCGCCTGCGGCAGCGACCAGCCGCACCACAATCCCCACTTTAAAATTGATGAGGACTGCATGAAATACGGCGTGCAGTTCCTGTATGACATGACGCTGCGCCTGCTGGACGGAACGGGGGCCACCCTGTGAAGCTGACCGTTCTGGTGGACAATGCGGCCATCATCGACCGCTACTTTCTGGCTGAGCCGGCCGTGTGCTATCTGCTGGAAGATGGCGCTGCGCGCATTCTGCTGGATGTCGGCTATTCGGATGTGTTCCTTAAAAATGCGCAGGCCATGGGGCTTGACCTTGCAAAGGCAACAGACATCGTGCTCTCGCACGGACACAATGACCACACGGGCGGCCTGTGCGCGTTTTTTGACGCGTTTCCAGCCTCGCGCGTGCGCCTGACGGCGTGTCCGGGCGTGTTCGCGCCCCGGCGTGACGATGCAGGCTGCTCCATCGGCCCGCCGCTGACAGCGCAGGCCGCGTGCGCGCACGCAGCGGTGAAGACCTCCAAAGCGCCGGTGCAGCTGTCGGAGCACGTAACGTTTTTGGGCCGTATCCCGCGCCGGACAGACTTTGAAGCGCAAATGCCCATCGGCACGCGGCTGTCCGAGCACGGCGCGTGGGAGGCCGACTTCCTGCCCGATGATTCCGCGCTGGCCATCAAAACAGCGGACGGGCTGTTCCTGCTGCTTGGCTGCGCGCACAGCGGCGTGTGCAACACCATTTTGCACGCGCAGACGCTGTTTCCGGGCGTGCCCATTTGGGGGCTGCTTGGCGGGCTGCATCTCATGCGGCTGGACGAGCAGGCAAAGCAGACCATCGCGTTCTTGCAGACGCTGCCGCTCAAGGCCCTGTATCCCAGCCACTGCACAGCGTTTGCCGTGCGCGCCAAAATGGCGCAGACGCTGCCGGTGCTGGACGTCGGCGTCGGCATAACGCTGGAACTATAAACGAATCCCCGTGTCCGCTTCTGCGAACACGGGGATTCGTGTGTCAAAATGCCTCGCAGAGTTCGCGCCCGCAGGCGCGAAAAAAGTCCGGATCATTTTCGGCGGCGGCGTGTACGTCGCCGAAAATACTTTACGTCATACAAGCGTATCATTTGTGCGCTATAAGCGCACAAATGTACGCGCAGCATGGCGCAAGCCTTCTCAAACGCGGACCCAGCGCAGCGGTCCGCGTTTGAAAGCGTGTCAAAAATACTT
>CAKTXB010000004.1 GCA_934630555.1 uncultured Oscillospiraceae bacterium | reverse complement strand
CTATTTCGGCGCGCACACCTACGAGCGGCTGGACGCGCCGCGCGGCGCGTTCTTCCACACGAATTGGACGGGTCACGGCGGAAATACCGCCGCGAGCACCTATAACGCGTAAGAGGACAAGGGCGACACCGCGCAATTACGTTCGTGCGCTTTGGCGGCTCTGCTTGCCGAAGTGTGCGGTGTTGCCGTAGGGTGTATCGCATCGTGGGTCCTGTAGTCGATACAAGGGCCGATATGGCTTTGTCTTACTTGTATTTGCGGCTCGGGCCTCGGCATACGCCCTTCCGGCTCCGATTTTTTTCAAAGAGCATCAAAAGAAGCGCTGCGGCCACGTTCGGCCGCAGCGCTTCTTGCTGCTTTTCATGGCGCACTTCGGAATATTCTGGTCACTGTCATAATTTCGCATTCCAAAAAGCGCATTGAGAAATATTACAAAACTGGCATTTTGCCTAAAAAATGAAGGAATTCTTTATGCGTTCATACAGCGTGAAATTTGGAGTTTCTTGTTGACAGTTTATGCTCTTGCTGATATTATTATAAACATACTAGTAATAATATTAGAAACGGAGGTGAAAAAATGCAACACGATAGTTTTTTGGAGGAAAAAGCAGCAATTCAACGCGCTGCCATAGCGCATCGAGCCCGGTGGATGGCCCTTGTGTTTGAGGAGATGGAAAATGCCGGTATTCCAAATGACCAAATTGAGCGCATATTGCGCAGAGCAGTGCGCCGTTGTGGGAAGATGGACGGATTGAACTACCGCAGCAACGCAAAAGATCCTGAAAGCATTGAGGAGATCATCAATACCCGGTTTGCGAACGAAATGGGCAGGGCGTCCTTTGCGCAGACAGACATTGTCGCAGATGAAAAGAAGGGCACGGTCCATTGTACTTTTTGTCCGCTCGTAGATGCCTGGAAAAGAATGGACCTTGCGCAAGAGCGGATCGAGCTGCTGTGCGATATTGCAATGGATGGAGATCGCGCGATCCTGGAACTGTTAGGTTTTTCAATGGAACTTCCTCACACGCTTGCACACGGTGAGAAGGACTGCACCATGCACTACAGCAAAAGGTAAAACACAGCATAATGATCAATGTTCGTTAGACGAAATGCAAAGGACTGCGGCCGAAGCCGTTTATAACGACCTTTCGGCCGGAGAACGCAACCGATATACACAGCACCACTTATAGTGTGGTGCAGCCATTCGAGAAGGGATTTAAAAACTACTACACTATATATTTATGTAAGGAGAATGTATAAATGAAAAAGCTGCTTAGTTTTTTGCTTGTGGTTTTGGTAACACTTAGCCTTTTTACTGCATGCAGCGCACCAGCCGCAAAGGACGCAGCGTCCACTTCGGAGAATGCATCCAAGAGTGTCAAGGTGGGCGTATTGGCCCCTCTGACCGGCACCAATGCCGAGTTCGGAAAAGGCTTTGAGGTCGCCATGACCATGGCCATGAACGAGGTCAATGCTGCCGGCGGTATCAACGGACGCACGATGGAACTGGTTTTCCAGGATTCCAAGGGAGACGCAAAGGAAAGCTCCGACCTCTGCCGGAAATACGTTGACAATGATGAGATCGTGGCTGTTCTGGGCGACTTTACCTCCACTGCCTGTATGGCAGATGCTCCCATCGTAAAAGAAGCTGAGATGGCGATCCTTTCACCGACTGCGTCCAATCCGGCTTTTACTGAAATGAACGATTGTACTTTTGGTATTATTGGAAAGCAGGATGCTGACAGCCGCTACTATGCACGCTATGTTCTTCAGGAATACGCGGGCGTGGACAATATTGGCATCATCTACATCGAGAGCGACTGGGGCAATGCTGCCATGAGCAATTTTGTGGATGAGGCAGAGAAGATCGGACTGAACATTGTGGAGACTGCAAGCTTTGTGCAGGATGAAAAGGATTTTTCGTCCATCATTACCAAGATGAAAGCAGCCGATCCGGATCACATTGCCATCATGGATCAGGGAGCAACTGCTCAGATCATCAATCAGATCCGCGCATCCGGATGGGATGTTTCGCTTTCGACCAACGGGCCTGGCACCTCGCAGCAGCTGATCGACTTGTGCGGAGAAAACTGCGAAGGACTGCTGCTCACCACACCGTTCTTTTTTGATCCCGAAAATGAAAGAGAGATGACCTGGCGTGATGAATTCACTGACCGCGCCGGTTTTGCACCTACCGTTCACTCTGTGAATGCATACGATTGTGCATTGCTGATCGCTGAAGCGATCCGCCAGTGCGGGGATGATATTTCTCGGAAAAATGTACGGGATAAGCTTGCAGCCATCGATTTCTCCGGAGGCCTTACTGGCCGGATCCAATTTGATGAGACCGGCAGCCTTGACCGGAGATATATCATCTGTGAGATCGTGGACGGCGAGTATGTGAAGCGTGCTGGCTATGACTATCCGGAGCAGGTAGCTGCAGGCAAATAAGCGGCAGAGCCATTTGCGCACAGATATTCATTAACGATGAACTAATCGCTCCCTGTCGAACAACGCGTCGTCTGACTTTCGGCAGGGAGCGATTATGATAGTAAAAGAAAGGATATTTGGATGGAATATCTGCTTAACCAGTTGGTAAACGGGGTTTGCCAAGGGGCAATTTACGCGATGATGGCCATTGGCTACTCGATCGTAGTGGGCGTAGTGGGCATGGTCACCTTTACCCACGGAGAAGTGATCATGATCGGCGCATTTGCTGCGTACTACACGTTTGAAATGGCCGGGAATCATATCCTGTTGGGCCTGCTGCTCAGCTTTTCGGCAGCGTGGCTAATGGGAATGTGCGTCTACAAGATTTGCTACGAACGTTTCTTCTCTGCCCCGAGAAACATCTCTATGCTCTGCACGATCGGATTTAGTATGGTGATCAAAAACCTTGCTCAGATCATATTTGGCCCGAACCAAAAGCCTATGTTAAATATCGTAGACAACAAGATCTACAAATTGGGGCTCGTGCAAATATCATCCATACAGATCGTTGTGGTCCTCACGGTGATCGTAAGCGCTATCGTTTTGTCCTTCTTTTTCAATAAAACACACTGGGGGATCAAGCTCCGCGCTGTGAGCCAAGACAAAACTGCCGCATATATGGTCGGTATCAATGTAAAACGCACGGCCATGATCGGCAACTGTGTTGGCTGCGCCCTCGCGGGGGTGTCCGGTATGCTGCTGTCTATCTATTATCAGACGCTCCAGGCAACTATGGGCGGTTCTTTGGGAATGAAAGCGTTTTCGTCCTCGGTGCTGGGCGGGTTGACGGATATTCGACTCTCTGCACTGGGCGGTCTCTGCCTTGGCATCATCGAAAACCTCGGCATTACCTTTTCGTCTGCCAGCTTCCGCGATATTTTTGCATTTATTTTCTTGATCCTGATGCTTCTTATCCGCCCAGAGGGATTTGCATCTAAAAAAGGGGGGCGGCCATAAATGAAAAAAGTGATGGACGGTCTTACCCGAGCTGCAAAAAAATATGGCTTCCTTGTGCTGCTGTGTGTGCTTTTTCTGCTGCCGATGGCGGTTACAAAAAACTATATTCTGGGGCTGCTTTGCCGGGTCCTGATGTATGCTACGCTGGCAGGGTCTCTCAATGTCATCAACGGCTACAGTGGTCAAATGTGCATCGGACACGCTGGATTTTTCTGCATCGGGTCGTACGTTGAAGCGCTCTTGGCTACGCGGCTTGGCGTCAGCTTCTGGATATTGCTGCCGTTGGCCGGTGTCGTGACCGCACTGATGGGTCTGCTTGTAGCATTGCCAACGCTCAAAATGCGCGGGGTATATCTTGCGATCATTACTTTGGGTTTTTCGGAGATCATTCGATTGATCGCCCTTAACTGGACGGATGTCACAGGCGGTGCAATGGGCATCAAGAACATCCCCGTTCCGCAGCTGGGCGGTCTGGAGTTTTCAAACGCACGCACCTACTATTACATTTTTTTGTGTATCGCGATCGTGTTTCTGTTTGTGACCCGCCGGGTCATCCGATCCCGTATCGGGCGTGCCTGGATCTCGATCCGTGAAGATCAGCTTGCCGCCCGTTCGTTGGGCGTAAACACTCCCGCCTATAAGGCCGTCAATTTTATGTACGGAGCCTTTTGGGCCGGCATCATCGGAGCAGCGTATGCGCCGTATGCCCGCTTTATTGATTCCACGATATATTCTTTAGACGAGGGCTTCAATATGCTCTCGATGGTCATTGTTGGCGGCAGCGGTACTTTGGTAGGACCGCTGGTCGGATCTGTGGTGATCAACGCGTTGACCGAGCTTCTCAGACCGATCGGTCAGTGGAGAATGGTGGCTTACGGAGTGCTGATCATTGTTATGATGTGGTTCCGCCCGCAGGGCCTGATCGGTGCATCGGACAGCGTGCTGGCAGGACGTGAAATCAAAGTGAAAAAGCCAAAGGGGGATATATCATGAGTGAACTCCTGCGTGCTGAAGGGGTATGCAAATACTTTGGCGGTCTTAGAGCTGTCGAAAATGTGGATATGGAAGTTGCCCAAGGGGATGTTTTGGGGATCATTGGGCCAAACGGCGCTGGCAAGACTACGTTTTTCAATGTCTGCACGGGCATTTATGCGCCTACCAAGGGCAAGGTGTATCTCGAGGATAAGGACATATCGGGCTTTTCACCAGATAAGGTCGCCGCTTGCGGCATGGCTCGTACCTTTCAGAACATCCAGCTTTTTAAGTATTTGACAGTACAGGAAAATGTTAAGATCGGATTTCACTTGCATACAAAAACAAGGTTTTTGGATGCGATCTTCCACACGGGCTCCTATCGGCAGGATGAAAAAATGATCAACGACGAGAGCGAGATCATTTTGGAGCGAGTGGGTTTGAGCAAATACAGCGGCACATTGGCCGGTATGCTGCCGTACGGTGTGCAGCGCAAAGTAGAAATAGCCCGTGCCCTGGCACTGAGACCAAAACTGCTTTTGCTGGACGAACCGGCGGCAGGTATGAATCCTCAGGAAACGATGGAGCTGTCAGAGTTTATTCGTGCTCTAAATGCAGATGGCTACACGATCGTGCTGATCGAGCATGATATGCGTTTTGTTATGAATACCTGCAACAGAGTCCTGGTGCTGAATTTCGGAAAGAAGATCTGTGAAGGATCGCCAGACACAGTTCGGGCGGATCAAAATGTGCATGAAGCGTATTTTGGAAAAGGGTTCATTGCGGGAGAGGCGGTGAAGAATCGTGCTTGAGATCAAGGGACTTACGGTCAACTATGGTTATGTACGTGCTTTGACCGAGGTGAATATCAGCGTTCACAAGGGTGAGATCGTCACCCTGATCGGGGGAAACGGCGCGGGAAAAACCACTACATTAATGGCGATCTCCGGATTGGTGGAAAAACAGCAAGGCGCGATCCAATTCAAAGAAACTGACGTTTCCCATATGGCGCCGGATCGGATCGTGCATATGGGCCTGGCACACGTGCCGGAGGGCCGCAAAATATTTTCAGGCTTGACTGTGTACGAAAATCTGATCGCCGGAACGGCGGGCAATCCCAAGCTGAGCAAGCAGAAAATATCGGAATTGCTGGAAGAAAATTATACGCTGTTCCCAAGACTTCGGGAACGGCTTCAGCAGGGCGGCGGGAGCCTGTCAGGCGGAGAGCAGCAGATGCTGGCGATCGCCCGCGGACTGATGATGGATCCGGATCTGATCATGCTTGATGAGCCGAGCCTTGGCCTTGCTCCGATCATAGTGGAAGAGATCTTCGAGATGATCCTTAAAATCAGAAAAATGGGGAAAACTGTTCTTTTAATTGAACAGAATGCGTCTATGGCGCTTTCGATCGCCGACCGTGGCTATGTGTTGGAGTTGGGAAAAGTCATCATGGAGGGATCCGGGCGGGAACTGCTCAATGATCCCAGAGTAAAACAGGCATATCTCGGCGACTAAGGAGGTTGCGATGGAGACAAAAACCTATCAAGCGTATCTTCGCATCCTTTCCAATGAGCTGCGTCCAGCGACCGGCTGTACGGAGCCGATCGCCATAGCCTTTGCAGCGGCGAAGGCGCGCGCCGTGCTGGGCGCCACGCCCGAGCAAGTCCATATCTACTGCAGCGGAAATATTATAAAAAATGTTCACAGTGTTACGGTCCCGAATTCGGGCGGTAATTGCGGGGTAGAGATCGCCGCGGCGCTGGGCTGCATCGCAGGCGATGCAGATCGCGAACTTGAGGTGTTGGCGAAGGTCAGCGATCCGGATCGTGAGAAGGCGCTGCTGTTCGTGCAGCAAGGACGCTGTCACTGTTTATTGGCAGAGAATGCGCCGCCGCTTTATGTCCGCGTTGTCGTACAGGCGGGAACTGACAGCGCTGAGGTCGAGCTTGAAGGCGGACATACAAATATTTGCCGTATCGTCCGGAATGGACAGGTCCTGCAGCAGGCCGAGCAGTCTTATACCGCGCAGCAGGATGATAAAGCGCTGCTGAATCTTTCCGAAATTATTGAATTTGCGGATAACCTGCGTCCGGCAGATGTAAGCGAGCTGTTTGACCGGCAGATCCGTTTTAATACCCAAATCGCCAATGAGGGGCTCCTGCACACGTATGGCGCTGGTATCGGTCAAACGCTGATGCGTGAGTACGACGCAAACGACGTTCGCGTACGCGCCGCAGCAATGGCTGCGGCTGGTTCGGACGCACGAATGGGTGGTTGTCCGCTGCCGGTGGTCATTAACTCTGGCAGCGGGAACCAAGGCATGACAGTCAGCCTGCCGGTCATTGCATATGCTGCTGAACTTGGATCCAGTCAAGATGCGCTCTATCGCGCGCTGGCGGTTTCCAATCTTATTGCTTTGCTGCAAAAACGATATATCGGCAATTTATCCGCCTTCTGCGGAGTTGTTTCTGCGGCAACAGGAGCAGCCTGCGGCGTTGCGTATTTACACGGTGCGGATCTGAAAATGATCGAAAAGGTGATCAATAACACGCTGTGTAATGTTGGAGGGATCGTGTGCGACGGTGCAAAGCCTTCCTGCGCAGCCAAGATCGCGGCAGCGGTCAGCGCAGGATTGCTGGGCTGGACCATGGCGTCCCGCAACGGATATGCCTTTGGCAGCGGTCAGGGAGTGGCAAGCGACGATGCAGAGCAAACGATCGCAAACATGGGCAGGGTCGGACGGGACGGCATGCGTCAAACAGACCGGGAGATCCTGCAAATCATTTTGAATCAGAATAAGGTATAAGAACCATGATTAATGAGATCAAACAGGAGGTCCGGCAGCGGGCTGAGCTTTTGCGGGAACTGAGCGATGGGGTGTGGCAAGCGGCTGAGGTCGCCGGTGAGGAAACTGTATCGGCAAGACTGCTTGCGAATGCGCTGCGCGACGCGGGCTTTACTGTAGAAGAAGGCCTGGGCAGCCAGCCCACAGCTTTTCGCGCGACATATGGAGACAGCGGCCCGAAAATCGGATTTATGGCCGAGTACGACGCGCTGCCCGATCTCAGACAGGCCGTGAAGCCGTTCCAGACAGGCAGCGACGGTGGATCTGGTCACGGCTGCGGGCATAATCTCCTGGGAGCTGGCAGCACAGTAGCGGCCATTGCTTTAGCCAGCGTACTGCGGCAAAAGGGAACGCCGGGCCGTGTGATCCTTTACGGTACCCCATCTGAAGAGACGATGTTTGGTAAGGGCCAGCTCCTGAAAGAAGGCTTTTTGAGAGACGTGGACGTCATGCTGGCGTGGCATCCACAGACACGTATGCGCTGCGGCGGCGTTATGCACAACGCAATGAACTCGATCCTGTTTTCGTTTTACGGGCGTACCGCCCATGCTGCTGCGGACCCGCAGAACGGCCGCAGTGCGCTGGATGCGGCGGAGCTTATGAACGTTGGCTGCAACTATCTGCGTGAACATATTGCAGAAGGGTCAAGGCTGCATTACGTCTATACACATAGCGGGGAAAAGCCCAATATTGTGCCGAGCTATGCACAGGTTTGGTACTTTGTACGCGCTCGGACCCGCGCGGCATTGGATGAGATCACCCAGCGGGTGATCCAGGTTGCGCAAGGAGCGGCGCAAATGACTGATACACGGGTGGAAAGCAGCTTCTTGGTGAAAGGTACACACACGCTTGTAAACGATCAGCTGAGCCAACTGGCCTTTTCCTGCGCGCAGCATTTGGAAGCGCCTCACTTTAGCGAGGATTGCGTTCGGTTCGCAGAGGAGCTTCACAGGCAGATCCCGCAGATCGAACCGCAGTTCGACACCCACATTCCCTGCCCTGTTGCAGGAACGGTGGAGTACGAGACGGGATCCACAGACCTGTCGCTGGTCAGTCATGCTGTTCCGACCATCGAGCTTTGCGTTACCTGTTTTGCTAAAAACACGCCGGGTCACCACTGGGCAATTACTGCACAAGCCGGCGGAGAAATGGGGCAATGCGGCACAATGTTTGCGGCGCAATGGCTTGCACTGATGGGCGGTCGTTTGGTTGAGGATCCATGTCTGCTAAAACAGGTACAGGCAGAGTTCCAAAAGCGTATTGCGGATGAAGAGGAGTAAGACAGATAATATGAATGAATATAATGGAACACATATCGCGATGATCGGCGTCGGCTTTCTGCTGGAATATATTTTTCCGTGCGTACGTCAGCTGACGGGAGCCGAAAATCTGGCCAGCTGCGTGATGGGAACGAGCGCGGATGAGCAGGCCATTGCAGGCAAGCAGGAACGAATGGGCATCCGGATCCTTTATAAGGACAATGCACGGATGCTGCGTGAAATTGAGCCGCAGATCATTCTATACGCTCCGCAGCCTGTATTCGCAGCTGAGATCGCCCGGGCTGACCTTAAGCCATACTATGATGAGCTGCGCGCGGCAGGGCGGCCGCTGCCGGACCTGTATGTTGCGCCGCCGAGCCCGGTGGGGAAGTTCTACCGTGATCTGCTTGGGCAAGATGTGCACGTAGTCAATATGCTTCCCAATATGCTCACCTCCATTGCAGGGTATGATGTGGCGCGACAAGGAGTCACGGCGGTGACCTACGCACAGGACGACTGCTGGAGCAGCGAAAAAAAGGACCGCCTTCGCAGCTTTTTCTCGCCGTACGGCAACACGGCCGAGGTTCCGTATGATCAGGTAATGACCTTTTTGGGAGGGCAGTGCGCGCTGCAGGCTGTCACGGAGTATGTGCATACCATTTATTCTTCGCTGAAACAGGCTGGGTGGGCGATCTCTCACCAGAAGATCGCATCCGCAATGCGCGCAGTGTTCCGCGAGCATTACCAGTATACATTTCCGTCTCCGATCGTTTGCAGCAGCAAAGACGTACCGGCTGAACTGATAGATCCGCTCACTAAAGTGGTGGTATCTCTGTTTGAAGGTGTTTCGGATGCCTGCATCGAATTTGGGATGACCCGAGAAATGGTCCTCGAGCTTATGACAAGCTGGCTGGACTTGCATCTTTCGGCTCTTCAGACCGAAGAACGAAGTGATACTGAACGTCAGACTGCAAACCATGCCACCAAGGGCGGCGTGGCGGAAATGGGATTGCGGGTCTACTATCGTATGATCGACTACCCGCTCGCCCAAGTCTTTGCGGATCCTGCGTCCGCCGCACAGCGTCTTACGCCGCAGCGAGTGGAGCAGCTTCGCAGCGCTGCGGCTTACAATACGAAAGCTGTGCAGCGGCATGGCAGCTGTCTGGGCCAGGGATATTCCAGTGAGATCCACATTGAACAGCACGCGATGATGTATGCGCTGCTTGCACGGGCTGCCTGTACATATTTGGATAAAGATGCAGACGAGGCGATCCATCGGGCAACGGTCCTGTATGGTACGCAGCGTGGCCAGCGTATGCGTGCGTATGCACTGAAAAAGGGCATTCCACTCGATGCAGCAGGCTATTTCGCTCTGCAGGAATGGCGCCCCAAGCAGGGGGAGTTTGACACTGTGACCGTGCAAAAGGAGCCTTGCCTTGTGAACTGCCAAAAGCTGTGTCCGTGGACGCAAGCCTGGAAAACGTTTGCGATGCAGCAGTATGGAAAACTCTACTGCAGGGATGTGGATGTTGCGATCATTAAGGGCTTCGAGCCCTCGCTGGAGCTCATTCTGACAAGTACTCTGAGTGCCGGAGACAGCGAATGCCGCTTTAAATACCCGCAGGCCTGCCAGAATGCAGAATTTGAGGGCCGTGTTGCGCAGTATACCGCGTTAGCGGGTGCAGAGGCAGTCCGTCCGTTTGCCTACCATGTGGCGCATCTCTATGCTGCATTTGGCCAAGTAATGGCAGAGTACGGCGAGCAGGGGAATCAGGTAATGGAGCAGGCGCGGGCAGATTTCATAAGCTATTATTCCAACAATGCGTGGGATAAGATCACAACATATCTTGAGACCTTCAAATAACTCCCTTGCGGAAGACCGCCGCTTTTCGTCAAGCTGCGGCTTGACGAAAAGCTGCGCATGATCGGATCATCCCGGTCTCAAGGCCGGGATCCGGGAAAACGCGCGCCGTTCGATCCTGCTGATCTGATCGGGGTTTCCTGAGCCGTGATCGTTCGAGGATCGAAACGGCAATTCGCACGACAAACAATGCTATGAGTCCCTGCATTTGTATGCAGACACGGCAAAATATTCAGGAGGATAGATACGATGCTTGAAAACGTAAGGGTGCTGAGCTTTACACACTATCTGCAAGGGCCATCTGCCGCGCAAATTTTGGCGGATCTGGGGGCAGATGTTGTAAAGGTGGAGCCGATCAAAGGCGCTTATGAGCGCGGCTGGTCTGGCTGTAACACCTATAAAAATGGTGTCAGTGTGTTTTTCCTTTTGGGAAACCGAAATCAGCGAGGGATCTCGATAGATCTCAAGACGGCAGAAGGCAAAGAAATTGTGCACCGCCTTATAAAGCACTATGACGTTGTGATCGAGAATTTTCGGCCTGGAGTCATGGAAAAGCTTGGATTGGGCTACGAAGAACTGAGAAAGATCAATCCGCGGCTGATCTACTGCTCTTGTTCCGGCTATGGCTCCAGCGGTCCAAAGGTATCAAAGCCGGGGCAGGATCTGTTGATCCAAAGCATGAGCGGTCTTGCTGCACTAACTGGAAATGGGCAGAATCCGCCAACCCCGATCGGCACAGCCGCGGTCGACCAGCATGGGGCGGTGCTGGCCGCGCTGGGCATCGTTAGCGCCGTATATGATCGGGAGCGAAGCGGCAAGGGGCATCGCGTTGAAGCGAGTCTGCTGGGAGCGGCGCTGGATCTTCAGCTGGAATCGCTGGCTTACTATATGAACGGAGGACGACTGACCGAGAGACCCTCGACAGGTCTGTCTACACGGCTGCACCAATCTCCGTACGGTGTTTACCGCACGGCCGATGGGTACATTACACTCGCGCTTGTACCGATCGAACAGCTGCGTAAAATATTCAGCCCGGGCTGCCTGGACGGCTATACGCGGCAGGATCAGATGGACAAACGCCTTGAGTTTGACGCCATTGTGGCAGAAGAACTGAAAAAAAAGAGCACAAATCAATGGCAGACCATATTCGAGCATGAAAACATCTGGTATGCACCGGTCAATGAGTATGAGCAGGTATTACAGGATGAACAGGTGCTGTACAACCACGCCATCCTTACGATGCAGCACCCGGTTGCCGGCGAGGTAAAAGTGGTTGGACATGCCAACAGATACGATGGCAAGTGTGCAGAGCTGCGCAGGCTGCCGCCCGAGCTGGGGCAGCATACCGAAGAGGTCCTGCGCGAGGTCGGCTATACCGGGGAAGAACTTGCGGCGCTCGAAAAAGAACAGATCGTGTATGCAAACAAAATGGGAGGCTAATCATGAGCGAAACGAATCGTCTGATCCTTACAGAGGTTTTTTCAAATCATACGGCATTGATAACATTAAACAATCCACCCTTAAATTTGGTTACACTGGACCTTTGCCGCGAACTGCATGAAACATTGCTGACGCTGGAAGATGATCCCGATGTCAGAGTTATCGTTTTGACCGGCAGTGGTCAAAGAGCTTTTTGCGTGGGTTCAGATATTAAAGAGTTCCCCGAAGTATGGGATGATGTCATCCACAAAAAACTACAGAACGAAAATCTGACCTTCAATCAGATCGAGCTGCTGAGCAAGCCGGTCATTGCCGCTATGGAGGGGAATGTACTGGGCGGTGGATGCGAGATCTCCATGGCCTGCGACATTCGTATCCTGTCTGAAACAGGAAGGATCGGACTGCCGGAGATCAATCTCGGCGTGTTCCCCGGCAGCGGAGGACTTTTCCGGCTTGCAAGGCTCGTGGGTCCGGCGAAAGCGGTGGAAATGATCTATACGGGGCAAGTGATCTGCGCCAAAGATGCATTGGAACTGGGTCTGGTCAACCGCGTTGTTCCACAGGGAACAGCATGCACCGCCGCCCTGGAGCTGGCGGATCAGATCGCGCAGAAGCCGTTTGAGGCGATCCGTTTGATCAAGCGCGGCGTACGGGAGCTTTGGCAGAAAACAACGGAAGAGTGCTTCTATACAAACCTTGAGCTGAGTCGGGCAGTGTTTAAAACCGCTGATTGTGCCGAGGGCGTTGATGCGTTTTTGAACAAGCGCAGTCCTCATTTCAATAAATGAGGTAGCCGCCATATGAATTATACAACTGATGTGCTGATTATTGGGGGAGGGGCGGCGGCGTGCCGCGCGGCATTGTAAGCAGCAGATGCTGGCGCGCAGGTGATCCTGGCAAGCAAGCGCCCGCCGGCACAGGCCGGCGCCACGAGTTATCCTGTAGCTGAAATGGCCGGATATAACGCCGGAGACCCAAGATGCGCCGGGGATGTTGAACGGCATTATCAGGACATTATGACTGCGGGGCAGGGCATGGCCGACCCGGAAGTTGCGGCGACGCTTGCAGCGCACGCACCACAGACGATCCGGCAGCTGGAGGAATGGGGAGTTCCCTTTGAAAAAGAAGAGGATGGGTACTATGTATTCAAAAGCTGTTTTTCCAGCCAGCCCCGCACCCATGTTATCCGTGGACATGGCGAGCCAATCATCCGCGCCATGCTTCACCAAATTCGACTGCGCAGCCAGATCACGCTATTTGATGATATAACCATCGTGAAGCTCTTGACGGACGGTTCAGCCTGCTGTGGAGCATGGGGCTTCTGCGCTGATGGAATGGAAGTCACGATCACGGCAGGCGCTGTGGTGTTAGCCACAGGGGGAGCCAGTCAAGTGTTTGAAAGGAATCTAAACCCTGCTGATGTTTCGGGCGACGGTTACCGAATGGCATTTGAAATCGGAGCGGAACTGGTCAATATGGAATTCTTGCAGATCGGGATCGGCTTTTCACATCCGGTGGTCAACATCTTCAATGGATATATCTGGGAAGGGATGCCGGTCCTGCGTAATTGTCATGGGCAAGAATTCTTGTCTTCCGGACTTCCGGAAGGCCTTTCTGCTGAGAATGTCATGCATGAGCATCGCAGACATTTTCCCTTTTCTACAAGCGACTGTTCCCGTTTTCTCGAAATTGCGATCCATCGTGAGATCTCCGAGGGGCGTGGGTCAAAAAATGGCGGTGTCATAGCAGATCTGCGGCACATGTGTGATGCCCAGGTAAATGCGCTGCCGGACGATTGCGGTATTCACCATATGTGGCCGATCGCACGGGAGTATATGCTGCGGCGCGGAGTGGATCTTCTGAAGCAGCCAGTGGAAATTTGCTGCTTTGCCCATGCGGTCAACGGTGGAGTACGTATCAATGCGAATGCATCCAGCACGGTGCCCGGCCTGTATGCTGCAGGTGAAACAGCAGGTGGTCCGCATGGAGCAGACCGCTTGGGCGGAAACATGATGGTCACCTGTCAAGTGTTTGGCGCTATTGCGGGTATAAACGCTGCACAGTATGCAATGCTGCATGCGAGAAAGCTGCCTGATGACCTGCAAGCGCAGACCGAAACAGAGAAAAGCCTGCTGCATAAAAATGTAAACGCAGCATCGGCTTTGGAGCATCTGCATCATTGCACACAGCGGCACTTGCTGGTCAGCCGCACAGAGAACGGTCTAAAAACAGTGCTGCATACGGTTGGGGAACTGCAAAACGAGCTTTTATCTGCACCGGATACAGACGATCTTCATATAGAGAATAATGCACTTCTCAGTCAGCTGTTTACTGCGAAAATGATGGCGGCGGCAGCGTTACGTCGTACTGAGAGTCGAGGCAGCCACCACAGAGCAGACTATCCAGAGAAGGATCCAATGCAGGAAAAAGCGATCGTAATGGACAAAAATACACGCTTCATCTGATAAAAACAAGTGGATCTGAGTTTGTTTGCAACCACATTTTCCCGGAACCCGCTAAGATGAAACCGATGTGTTGCGTTGCCGCCTTTGCAGAGATCTGTCTTACCTGCCATCCAGTTGTTGTATAAAGATCTTGAAATAGCCTCTATACACATTTTTGCGGTATTGCGCTGTTGCGTTTTGCTTATGACCGATTTATAGTATTAGGAGATGATAGATATGACTGTTTTAGAAAGAATGCATATCTGCGGCACGATCCCTGTTGTCGTTTTGGACGACGCAAAGGATGCAGTTCCGACTGCGAAGGCGCTGTTGGCCGGCGGTGTGGACGTGATGGAGATCACGTTCCGCACGGCGGCTGCGGCAGATTCCATCAAGGCTGTCGCGGAAAGCTGCCCGGATATGCTCGTTGGCGCGGGCACCGTTATCACGCTCGAACAGTGCAAAAAAGCGGTGGACTGCGGCGCAAAATTCATCGTTTCCCCGGGCTTTGACGAAGAAGTCGTCCGCTGGTGCGTGGAAAATGGCGTTGCCGTGACGCCCGGCTGCGTGACCCCGACCGAAATTATGGCCGCGATGAAGCTCGGTTTGAACGTCGTAAAGTTCTTCCCGGCGGGCGTCTACGGCGGCCTGTCCGCGATGAAGGCCCTGTCCGGCCCGTTTGGCGGGATCAAATTCCTCCCGACCGGCGGCGTCAACGCGCAGAACATCGGCGAATTCATCGCCGCGCCGTTTATCCACGCCGTCGGCGGCAGTTGGGTCTGCCCAAAGGCGGACATTACGGCCGGTGATTTTGAGAAGATCACAGCGCTTTGCAGGCAGGCAAGAAGCGCGGCGCTCGGCTTTGAGGTGGCGCACGTCGGCGTCAACTGCGAAAACGGAGACGATTCGCTGGCAGTCTGCAAGAAGCTGGACGAGGCGTTTGCGCTCGGCGTGAAGGAAGGCAGCTCCTCCAACTTCGCCTCCAGCGGCATCGAGGTCATGAAGTCCATGTATCTCGGCAAAAACGGCCACATCGCCATCCGCACGAATTCCGTTCCGCTCGCCATCGCGGAGCTGGAAAAGAAGGGGTTCGTGTGTGACATGGAGACAGCCAAGTACAAGGGTGAGCGGATGATCGCCGTGTACCTGAAGGAAGCGTTCGGCGGCTTTGCCGTGCATCTGCTGCAAAAGTAAGGAGGCGCGCAAAATGAAAGTACTGACATTTGGCGAGATCATGCTCCGCCTGAAAGCGCCGGAACATGAGCGCTTCTTCCAGAGCCCGATGCTCGAGGCTACCTTCGGCGGCGGCGAAGCGAACGTGGCGGTGAGTCTTGCAAACTACGGCATGGACGCAGAATTTCTGACCGTCCTGCCGCAGAACGACATTGCAGACGCCTGCGTCCGCGAACTGCGCTACTTTGGCGTCGATACAAAAAAGATCGTCCGCGGCGACGGACGAATGGGCATTTACTATCTGGAAGCTGGCGCAAACCAGCTGCCGAGCAAGGTCGTCTACGACCGGGCGTATTCTTCGATCGCGCTGGCAAAGCCCGGCGATATTGACTGGGATAAAGCCTTTGACGGCGTGGGCTGGTTCCACATCACGGGCATTACGCCCGCGATCTCGGCGTCTGCGATGGAGCTGTCTCTTGAGTCCGTCAAGGAAGCCAAGAAACGCAATATCACAGTCTCCTGCGACCTGAATTACCGCAAAAATCTCTGGAAATACGGCAAGAAGGCCAGCGAGGTCATGCGCGAGATGGCGAAGTACGTTGACGTGGCGATCGCCAACGAGGAGGACGTGCAGAAATCGCTCGAAATCACGGCCAATGTGAACGTGGAGTCCGGCGAGCTGGACCGCGAAAAGTACCGCGCGCTCGGAAACAAGGTGCTGGAAGCGTATCCGAATATGCAGTGCATTGCCATCACGCTCCGCGAGAGCCACTCGGCCGACTGGAACGGCTGGGCGGCGTGTCTGAACGATGGGAAGGACTTCTATGTGTCCAAGAAGTACGAGATCCGCGACATCATCGACCGCGTGGGCGGCGGCGACTCGTTCGCGGGCGGCCTGATCTATGGGCTCAACCATTATGAGGACAAGCAGTCCGCGCTGGAGTTCGCAGTTGCGGCAAGCTGCCTCAAGCACAGCGTCGTCGGCGACTTCAACCGCGTCGGCGCCTGTGATGTTGAGAAGCTCATGGGCGGAGATGGAACAGGCAGAGTGCAGCGGTAAGATATGGCCGCGCACGCGATCCGGTTGTGGTCTGGGCAGCTTTCCTCAAAACGGTGTCTGATTGTGCAGTATGTCCATGAAAAAGCTCGGGATCCCCTCCCTCAAATTCCGAGCCGAAGCACTGCCTGTTAAAGAACAAATTTCCTGTAATAATACTGGAATCTGAAATAAATACTGCATTTTATTAAGATTCTGTGTGTATTGTATGCCGTTTTGTCCTTGACTTGGTGCACGCTTTAGGATACACTTTACCAAAGCATTTTTAAGAGCTCAGAATTCGCATCTTTACAATATAAAAGTTAACGATCAGGAGAGAAATATGATTAATACATTAGGCGATTATTCTGGCGCTACTTCGTTGAAAGCACAGATCCACGCGCAAATTCTAAGGAGCGTTGTAACAGGCGAATACCCACCTGGTGAGATCCTAAATGAAAAGGCCCTGATCGAACGTTTTGGTGTAAGCAAATCGCCGATCCGAGAGGCCTTGATCGAGCTCTGCAATGAGAAGGTATTGCGAAGCATCCCGCGCTACGGCTACGAAGTGATCCGGATCACACGGGATGAGGTCAACGAGATCTTGGAGTTCCGTGTTCTGCTTGAGTGCGGCTGTTTAGAGCAGATATGGAACAGCATCACCGCTGAAGACATAGAGCTCCTGCAGCGCTCTTTGAGCGTGCGGTATCATGCCGGCTCTGAGGAAGACAGTATCTTTGCTTTGTGGCAGTACAACAGTGAATTTCACCTAACGCTGATTGCTCTAACTCGCAATAAATATGTTTACGATGTATTGGCATCGGCGATGAAGTTTTTACAGCGTGCCTATAGCCAGCTGTATTGGGAACGCCAGCGCAGCACAGTTTCTTTTAAACATCCGGAACGGCATGACCGCATTTTGCAGGCAATACAGGACCGTGATCTTGATCTGGCAAAGGAATGCCTGCGTGAGGATATTTCGGCTTTTTCAGATTTTTAAGGGCGAACTTCTGCGGCGGAGGGGTGGATATGTTCCTTCGATCCTGCGGCTTGAGACTGATCTGCGGAGGGATGCAGAATGGGAACGCCACCTTCTCGTTCAAGCAAGCGGATCTTCAGGTCGGATGACCTGGACAGACAGCAGGATGGAAAACTTTTTGACACATTGAACGAGAAATACATACAGTATTTCTCGTTTTTTAACATGGATCTGAAGAAAGCCGCTCGCTGTTGGTCACATCGCCAGACCAGCAAAAAGTTGTATTATGGAAGGGAGCATTTCACAATATGGTGAAATTTATGACAGCCGACCAAGCGGCATTATTAGTGCCGGATGAGGCACATCTTGCGCTGCTGGGTTCCGGCGGAGGCGTTTTAGAGCCCGACCTTGTTTATGAGGCATTGGAGAAACGCTTTTTGGCGCACGGGGCCCCACGCAGATTAACGGTCACGGCAGCTTGCGGGTTTGGCGATAAGGGGTGCGGGGGAATCAGCCGATTTGCCCATGAAGGAATGACCCGGCGCTTTATAGGGGCACATTGGGCATGGTCGCCCCAAATGCAGAAATTGGCGCTTGAAAACCGCATTGAAGCCTATAACCTTCCGCAAGGCGTGCTGGTAACAAACTACCGGGAGCTGGCAGCCCGGCGGATCGGTCTTATAACCAAAACAGGACTGCATACCTTTGTGGATCCCCGTTTGGGGGGCGGACGGGTAAATTCAAGCACTAAGAAACCACTGGTAGAGCTGATAAGGCTGCAAGGAGAAGACTGGCTGCATTATCAGCTGCCTCCGGTGGATGTAGCGATCATCAGGGGCAGTCTTGCAGATGAGGACGGCAATATCTCGGTACGGAACGAAGCGGCGAATGGCGAGCTGCTTCCCATGGCGCAGGCTGCTAAAAACAATGGAGGTATTGTGATTTGCCAGGTCAAACAAGTGGTGCGTAAAGGCAGCCTTTGTGCGCGAGAGGTAGCGGTGCCTTCAATTTTTGTGGATGCGGTGGTGGTCAGCCCTGGACAGTGGCAGTCGCATGGCGGTGAATATGAGCCTGCCTTTACTGGGCAGGAGCACCCGCCGCGTCAAATGCCAATGCCCATGCCATTTGGCATCCGCAAGGTGATCGCAAGGCGTGCTGCCATGGAACTACACAAAGGAAATATTGTGAACGTGGGGGTAGGCATTTCAGATGGCGTTGCTTCAGTGGCTGCCGAGCAAGGGCTGCTGGATGCGGTAACTATGACAGTCGAACAAGGCCTGATCGGCGGCTTACCTTCACGGGGGGATTTGTTTGGCACCTCGTTGTATCCCAGTGCCATCCTCGATGCACCTGCGCAGTTCGATTTTTACAGCGGCGGCGGTCTGGACATCGCTTTTTTAGGCATGGCGCAGGCTGATTTGCAAGGAAATGTCAATGTAAGCAGATTTGGCGCTCGTCTTGCAGGGTGCGGTGGCTTTATCGACATTTCTCAAAACGCAAAAAAGTGTGTTTTTTGTGGTACATTCACCGCAAATGGATTGGAAGTACAGCTGCATCATGGGAAAATGAAGATCGTACACGAAGGCACGATCTCTAAGTTTTTGAGACAGGTCGAACAGGTCACGTATTCTGGCGCGTATGCCAGCCAGCAGGGGCGTTCAACTTTGTATATTACTGAGCGGGCAGTTTTTGAGCTGACTTCTGAAGGGCTTGTACTTACGGAGATCGCACCTGGAATATCGCTTGAGCGCGATATTCTGCCGCACATGGAGTTTCGCCCAATCCAACGGCAGCCGCTGTTGGAGATGGATCCTAAAATTTTTCAAGAATAGCTGTTGGCTTGCTTGCGTGAGATCTTAGATCATACACCCGAAGCTCAGAATTTGCCCGGAGGCAGTGCCTCCGGGCATTTCATTTACTGCGGCAGATACACTTTACAGGGAGCGCGCATTGCCCCGACAGGCGTGTTGGGCAGGGCCTGAAGGCGTTTTGGGAGCTTTTCGGCTGTTATTGCGAAAGGATGCGCACCTCTAGGCCGGTGATGTAGTTGTCGGGGCGGCCTTCGCAGCACTGATCGACGATGTTGGGCGTGAGCACACAGTCATCCACAGACAGAGCCCTGCGCTCAGCCTCTTGGAACAGCTGGTCGATGGAGCTCTGTATGCTCAGATACGGCCCGTAATGGTAGCCGCAGAGATAGTTCCCGGCCGGGATATATGTCACCGCCTGTTCAGCTGCCACATCCGACAGGCGATGCATTTCTATGGGCTGCTCGTCATACAGATAAGCACCGAACCATTTGCGCGCGCCCTGATAAAAGCCGATGGTCGGATAGAAATAGAACAGCTCGTGCGTGAACAGATTGATCTCCTCGCCGATGTGAAGATATGCCCGGCGCGGGAATGAGCGGGTATAAAATTTTCCGCGCTGGCTGACAGCCTGTTCACGCTCGATGAACTCGACCTTCTGCTGGATGATCTGGATGGTGGCATTCAGCTCATCGCATTGGCGGCGCATCTGCTCTGCCTGCTCGGACAGCATCTGCAAATTATCGCGCAGGCCGTTGCTGTGCAGAAATGCCTTGATCTGTGCCAGAGAATAGTCCAGCCGCCGCAGATAGCGGATGGTGGCCAGCGGATAGACCTGGTCGAAGTGATAAAAGCGGCGCTTGTTTTCGCTGTTTCGCACCTGCGGTACAAGCAGGCCCTTTGCGTCATAGTGGCGCAGCAGCTGCACATCCATGTCAAAAATGCCGGCAAGCTCACCAATGGTCAAAAATTCTTTCATAAAAACACCACACTTTGCTAAAAACAGTCTGTTCTTTTTTGTGGGAACATCCGAAAATGGCTGCAAACACAAAATAACACTTGAAGCTATAACTGTTATAGGATGTATCCTGAGTATATCATCTTACGTGTGCATATACAAGCGCAGAATGGAGGACGCTCATGCAGACCTATTTGAAGAACGGCTATGTTGTTTCCATGAACCAGACCGACACCGTTTTTGACGGAGGCGGCGTTCTGGTGGAGGACGACCGCATCCTGGCGGTCGGCAAGGTAGATCCGAAGCTGGTGAAAGCGGATGCCGAGGTCATCGACCTGCAGGGGAAATATGTGCTCCCCGGCTTTGTCAACACACATGTCCATACCTCTCAGCAGATCTCGCGCGGTGTGGGCGACGATGTCGATTTCATTTGCTGGCTGCATGAGCGGATGTGGCCCTTTGAGAGCAATATGACCGAGGAGGATTCCTACGTTTCCACGCTGATGACGAGCCTTGAGCTGATCCGCTCCGGCGTCACGTCCTTTGCAGAGCCCGGCGGCCAGTTCGTTTCCGGTATGGCGCGCGCCACGGCGCAGTCCGGTCTGCGCGGCAAACTGGCCAAGTCTGTCATGGACTGCGGCGAGGGTCTGCCAGCCATCTGGCAGCGCACCATGGAGCAGGAGCTGGAGCAGCAGGTGCTGGATCTGGAAAAATACCACAACACGGCGGATGGCCGCGTACAGGTCTGGTTTGGTCTGCGCACCATTTTCAATAATACTGACGAGCTTTGCATCCGCACGAAGGAGCTGGCGGACAAGTACGGCGTCGGCATTCATATGCACGTCGCCGAGGCAAAGGAAGAAAAGGAATATACCTACGCCCGGTGGAGCGAGGGAACGGTCAAGCATCTGGAGCGTCTTGGCGTTCTGGATAAGAACCTTCTGGCAGTGCACACCGTCTGGCTGACCGATGAGGAGTTGGAGCTGTTCCGGAAGCGGGAGGTCAAAATTTCTCACAACCCGGCCTCCGCAATGCGCGTGCTTGGCTTTGCACGGATCCCGAAGATGCTGGCCATGGGCCTGAGACCCTCCATCGGCACGGACGGCGCTTCCTCCTCCAACCACATGGATATGGTGGATGAGATGTGGCTCACGAGCCTCATTCATAAGGGCTGGCGTCTGGATCCCACGGTCGTACCGTCACAGGACATTCTGCGCATGGCTACCAAGTGGGGCGCGCGCGCACTGCTTGACGAAACGCTGTACGGCAGTCTCGAGGCCGGGAAAAAAGCAGATCTTATTGTGATCGACCCGCACGGGCCGTCCATGATGCCGGTAAACGACAAGATCGCTGCATTGGTCACGGCCATGCACTCGGCAAACATCCAGTCCACCATGTGCGACGGCAAGTGGCTCATGCGCGACCGTAAGATCATGACGCTGGATGAGGAAGCTGTTTTGAAAGAAGCCTGTGACCGCGCAAAGGCGATCTACAAACGCGCCGGCATTGTCCTTCCGGACCGCTTCCCGGTTGAAAAGGTATAAGCTGCTGCCCCATGGTGCGGATGCACTATAAAGATAGAAGAAGATAAGCGGAATTGTGTGTATGGAGGTACTGTATGAATCAGAAATTACTGTCCGTAGCAAAGGGTGAAACGCCGGCTGATCTTGTGATCCGCAACGGCAAGATCGTCAACGTCTATTCCGGCGAGATCTATGACGGCGGCGTAGCCGTCTGCGGAGATGCGATCGCAGCCGTAGGCGATGTGGACTATTGCATCGGCGAAGGCACCAACGTCGTGGATGCCGAGGGCAACTATCTGACGCCCGGTTTTCTGGACGGCCACATTCATCCGGAGAGCTCTTCGCTGTCCATCCGCTCCTTTGCCGAAGCGGTGCTGTCACACGGCACGACCGGGATCATGACCGACCTGCACGAGGTCGGCGTTGTATCCGGACTGGAGGGCATTGAAGCCATCCTGAAGGAAGCGGAAGCAACTGATCTGAAGATCTATTTTGTCGTACCGTCCCATGTTCCATTCTCTCCGAATCTGGAAACCAGCGGCGGCCGCTTTAACCCGGAGATCATCCGCAAGGCCCTGCGCCGTCCGGATGCAGTCGGTCTGTCCGAGTGCGTCGGCCCCTACATCACCGCAGGCTTCCCTGATCTTCTGGAGTCGTTCGACAACACGCTTGCCATGCCGGGCAAAACCTTGCAGGGCCATTTGCCGGATATGTACGGCCCGGCCATGAGCGCCTGTATCGCAGCCGGTGTATCCACCGACCATGAGGGCTTCTGTGAAAAGGACGTATTCGAGCGTCTGCGCAACGGCTGCCATCTGATGATGCGCGAAGGCTCCGCCGCGCGCAATATGCCGACGCTGCTGAAAACCGTTCTGGACAACCATCTGGACACCGCCATGGTCAGCATCGTCACCGACGACCTGCACACCGTTGACCTCCAGACGCGCGGACATCTGGACGATGCACTCCGTACTGCGCTCGGCATGGGTCTGGACTTTGTAAAAGCCATTCAGATGGTCACCGTCAACTGCGCAAGGGCGTTTGATCTGGACCGCGAGATCGGCGGCTTGGCCCCCGGACGGCGCGCAGACATCAACATTACGACCGGCGCGGAGGACTTCAAGGTCCTTTCCACCTTTGCGGGCGGCCGGCGCATCACGGACGGCGGCAAGCAGCTGGTGCATTATGAGAAGGCTGTGCATGAGCCGTGCGTTCTGAACACCATGCACCTCAAGGATCCCATTACTGCCGACAGCTTCAAGATCCATGCCCCGGAGGGCGCAAAGAAGGTCAAGGCGCTGGTCATGGATACGCTCCCGTACATTCCGTTCACGAACCGCCGCGACGTAGAGCTGAACGTGGTGGACGGCGTGGTACAGTGCGACGTGGAGCAGGATGTGCTCTATATCGCGCAGGTCGAGCGCCACGGGAAAAACGGCAACATCGGCAAGGCGTTCATGGGCGGCTTCCATATCCGCGGCGGTGCGATGGCGTCCTCAGTCGGTCACGACAACCACAATATTATCGTGCTGGGCGACAGCTTTGAAGATATGGCGCTGGCTGTCAACCGCTGCGCCGAGCTTGGCGGCGGTCAGGTCATCGTCCGCAGCGGCCAGGTCGCGGCAGAGGTCGCCTATCCTGTCTGCGGATTGCTGAGCGATCTGTCGCTGGACGAGCTTGCCGAAAAGAAAAAGCGTCTCAATCAGGTCGCGCATGAGATGGGAACGGAGATCGCCATTCCGTTCATGTTCCTCAGCTTCATCTGCCTTGCTGCGATCCCGGCCTATGCGATCACAGACTGCGGCTTTATCGATGTGATCGATCAGAAGGTGATCGACCCCATTCTGGAAGTGTTGGAGTAAGGCAGCTGCCTGATATGAAGTGAGAACGCAATGCTGCAAAAGAGCATGGAGAGGAGCAATATGAAAAAAGATTTCTTTCATCTGGCAGAGCGCGGCACGACGGTACGCCGTGAGGTGCTCGCCGGTATCACGACCTTTATGACGATGGCCTACGTGCTGGCCGTTCAGCCCGCGGCCATCTGCGGCTTTGGCCCGGATGCGGCAATTACGGACATCAACGGCGTTGTTATCAGCAAATCGGCGCTGCTTGTGATGTGCGCGCTGGTCAGCGGCGTCATCACGCTGTATATGGGCCTGTATGCGAACCTGCCGCTGGCGCTTTCCACCGCGATGGGCAGCAACTTCCTGCTTGGCGGTCTTGTCAACAGCGGCGCATTCTCGTTCGGCTGGGCGATGGCGCTTCTGCTGTGCTCCGGCATTCTGTTCGTTTTGGTGACAGTTCTGGGCGTTCGGAAAGTCGTCGTCGATCTTCTGCCGAAGAACCTGAAGATCGCCATTCCGACCGCAGTCGGCTTCTTTATCGCCTATCTGGGCTTTAAGAACACCGGCCTTGCCGTGTTCAGCGACAGCGGTCTGGCGCTGGGCGATTTCACGCAGCCGGCCGTGCTGCTGGCTGTCATTACCATGCTCATCATGGGCGTGCTGACAGCCTACAAGGTTCGCGGCGCGATCCTCATCGGCATCATCGCAGGCACGATCATCAGCATTCCCATGGGCGTATCCAGTCTGCCTGGCTCGCTGGCGGCAGTTCCGGATTTCAGTGAACTCGGCAATCTGGTGCTGTGCTACGACTTCAAGTCGATCCTTGCGGACATCCCCGGCGCGCTGGTCTGGATCTTCATCCTCTTCACCGGCGACTTCTTTGCGACCTTCGGTGCGCTGATCTCTGTGGGCGCGCAGACCAACATGCTCGATGAAGACGGCAACTTCCCGCACATTGAAAAGCCGTTCCTGGTGGATGCTGTTGGCACGGTCGTCGGTTCTGCAACCGGCTGCACCACCATCTCCACGTTCATCGAGTCTACCATCGGCGTAGAGGTTGGCGGCCGCACCGGCTTGACTGCGATCGTCACGGGCGTGCTGTTCCTCATCTGCATCTTCCTGTCTCCGCTGTTCCTGATGATCCCGACGGCAGTCACCGGCGTGGCGCTGATCTTTGTCGGCTTCTCCATGCTCTCCGGCTTTACGAAGATGGATTTCTCCGACTTCAAGGGCTGCTTCGGGCCGTTCGTCATGATCATGTTCGGCACGTTCACCGGCGATATTGCTGCGGCGATCAGTCTGGGTGTTCTGACGGATGTGCTCATCAAGGTGCTGACCGGCGACGCGAAGAAGGTGCACCCGGTGCTGTATGTACTGTGCATCCCGCTGATCCTGTATTTTATCGTGTGATATAAATTGAATGGCCCCCACTTTCTGAACGAATGGGAAGAAAGTGGGGGCCTCTTTATAATGCGATCAGGGAAATAGGATTAAACAACGGATTCCATACAGATTCCATAATGACTGGGGCTTGTGCAATTTCACGGAAGTAGGCAGACAACGAAAAAGCCTT
>CAKTXB010000003.1 GCA_934630555.1 uncultured Oscillospiraceae bacterium | reverse complement strand
CCATCTGTGACGCGTTCCCCGGCGCAGAATTCGTCAACGCCGGCTATATCATGACCGAGCTGCGGCAGATCAAGTCTGAAAACGAGCTTGCTTGCCTGCGCGAGGGCTACCGTCTTGCCGACCTCGCCACCAAGCAGGTCATCAAGGAAATTCGTCCGGGCATGACCGAGCTCCAGATGGTCGGCGTTGCCCAGCGCGTGATCTACGAAAACGGCGCGGAGTACGAGGGCCTGCCGATGTACGTCTTCTCCGAGGCCTCTACCCGCCACGCGATCTCCCGTTCGTGTTACCGCGAGTTCCAGAAGGGCGATATTGTCCAGCTGAACCTGTCGGCCAAGATCGACGGCTACTCCGCCGCCATCGGCTACCCGATCTGCCTCGGCAAGCTCGAGGGCGAGCGCCGCGACATCGTCCAGTTCTGCCGTCAGGCACATCAGTGGACGTGTGCGCAGGTCAAGGCCGGCGTCATGGCAGGCGATATTGCCAAGAAGTTCTATCAGTACTACGTAGACAATGGCTTCAAGGACAACTTCGTATATGGCCCGCTGCACTCCACCGGCATCATCGAAGTGGAAGCCCCCTGGGCCGAAACGAGCTCCATGTATCCGCTCCAGCCCAATATGACCTATCAGGCTGACACGTTCATCTCCTGCCCGACGTTCGGCGTCCGCTGGGAAAAGGGCATTGTCGTGACTGAAAACGGCTGCGACATCCTCTCCCCGGAGATCCCTGAGGTCTGCCCGGAGCTGCTGTTCTGATTTTGTCCAAAAACGTTCCCGGTGCGCCCGGCGCACCGGGAACCGCAATTTTGAGTTTCACGGAGGTAAACTTATGCAGCTTGTCGATATGTTCTTCGATGAGATCGAAGACGCAAAAAAACGGAAAGTTCCGTTTATCATTCCCATCGGTACGATCGAATATCATGCCCATCATGCCTCCTGCGGTACAGACACCATGGTCATAAACGGCGTCATGCGCGAGCTTGAAAAGGAAAAAGAGATCATTGTCTGCCCGCCGATCTGGTACGGCGTCGCGTCCTATGCCGTTGGCGGCCCGGAAACCGGCACGATCCAGGTCGACGAGGACGCGTATACCAACTATCTCTACTGCATTCTCAAGTCGATGATCTACGGCGGCGTGAAGAATATCTACTGCGTTGCGCACCATCAGACTGAAGAGGCTGGGCTCATGCCAATGACCATTGCCTGCCATAAGGCAGCCAAGAAGGTCACCATGGAATACATGGAAGACACCCTTGGCCGCGGCTGGTGGGGCAGCAATTCCTATGCCGATTACTATGAAAATCTCGGCACCGGCGATGATCCGTTCTCGTATATCAAGGTCATTCCGCTGATCGGAAAAGAAGCGCAGCACAAGTGCGGCGGCTTCGACCATGCGGGCAAGTGGGAAACATCCCTCATGATGGGCACGTATCCCGACCACGTCGATCTCAGCCGCTGCGGCCGCAATACCGAGTGGTTTGCAAAAAGCGCCGTCGAGGCCAGCGAGGAGCTGGGCCGCCATATGGTAAGCTGCACGCTCGAATGGCTGCGTGAAGTGATCGTATGAGCGCGGAAAAACGGGTGATCTTCGGCCAGCTCGGCAGATTGAAGCCGGAGAAGATCCAAGAATACGAAGCCCTTCACGCCGCGCCGTGGCCGGAGGTCCTGCAAACCATCCATGACTGCAATCTGCGCAATTACTCCATCTTCCGTGAGGGGGAACAGGTCTTTGCCTATTTTGAATACATCGGCGATGATTATGACGCCGACATGGAAAAAATGGCACAGGACGCGGCAACGCAGCGCTGGTGGACCCATACCAAACCCTGTTTTCAAAAATATGCCGTCCGCCCGGACAGTGAATTCTACGCGGACATGAAGCAGATCTTCTATTTTGCATAAAGCCGCAGTCCGCTGAGGCAGAAAGCAGCCCCGTTCCAACCGGAACGGGGCTGCTGTTTGTTTTATTTCAAATGGTGGGCTGATTGGCCGCTTCAATGATCTGAACGAACTTCTCCGGCACAAGGGAGGCGCCGCCGATGAGGCCGCCGTCGATGTCAGGCTGGGCCAGCAGGTCGAACGCGTTCTTCTCGTTCATGGAGCCGCCGTACAGAATGGAGATGGCGCGGGAGACCTTGGCGCCATACAGCTTGCGAACCACGGTGCGAATGTTCTCGCAGACCTCTTCCGCCTGCTCCGGCGTGGCGGTCTTGCCCGTGCCGATGGCCCAGATGGGTTCGTAGGCAATAATGATCTTGCGGATCTTGTCCTCGCCCACGCCGTGCAGGCCGGCCTTGATCTGCATGGTGATCCACTCGGTGGTGATGCCGGTTTCACGCTGCTCCAGGCTCTCGCCCACGCAGAGGATGGGAGAAAGGCCATTTTCCAGCGCGGCCAGGACCTTGGCGTTCACGTCGGTGTCCGTTTCGCCCATAGCGCGGCGCTCAGAATGGCCAAGAATGACGTATTTGCAGCCTGCGTCCACGAGCATATTGGCAGCGATCTCACCGGTGTAAGCGCCGGAAGCGTTGGCGTTGCAGTTTTCAGCGCCGATGCCCACGCGCGTTTCACGCATGGCGCGCACAGCAGCCGGAATGCAGACAGCCGGCACACACAGCGCCACGTCACACCAACGGCCCTTGGGCATGATAGCTTTAAATTCAGTCATGAACGCCTTCGTTTCCGACGGCGTCTTGTTCATTTTCCAGTTACCGGCAATGACGGTCTTGCGATATTTTCTGTTCATGATTCTCTACTCCTAATGATAATGGTTTTCAATCTTACCAGCAGCTGCCGCCTGGAAAGCAGCAGCCGCAGCTGTTCATTTGACGCTCTGCGCCCAAATCGCAGAATTATTTATCCTGCAGGCAGGCAATGCCCGGCAGCTCCAGACCTTCCAGGAACTCGAGGGATGCGCCGCCGCCGGTGGAGATGTGCGTGATCTTGTCGGCAAAGCCCAGCTGCTCGCAGGCTGCTGCGGAGTCGCCGCCGCCGACGATGGTAATAGCGCTCGAATCGGCCAGCGCCTGTGCCACGGCAATGGTGCCCTTGGCCAGCGTCGGGTTCTCGAACACACCCATCGGGCCGTTCCAGACAACGGTCTTGGCATTCTTCACCGCGTCAGCAAACAGCTCACGGGTCTTTTCGCCGATGTCCATGCCTTCCATGTCAGCCGGGATCGCGGAAACATCCACGGTCTTCACGTCGATGGGGGCGTCAATGGGGTCGGGGAAGGATGCGGCAATAACGGTATCGACCGGCAGGAGGAGCTTCACGCCCTTCTCTTCGGCCTTCTTCATCATGTCCTTGCAGTAGTCGACCTTTTCGGCGTCAAACAGGGATTTGCCGATGCCATAGCCCTGTGCGGCAAGGAACGTATAGGCCATGCCGCCGCCGATGATAAGGGTGTCGACCTTCTCAAGCAGGTTGTTGATCACATTGAGCTTGTCGGAAACCTTTGCGCCGCCGAGGATGGCGACGAACGGACGCTCCGGATCGGCCAGCGCCTTGCCCATCACGCCGATCTCCTTCTGGATGAGGTAGCCGCAGACAGCAGGCAGATAGTCCGCCACACCCGCCGTAGAGGAATGGGCGCGGTGCGCCGTGCCGAACGCGTCGTTCACAAAAATATCGGCCAGCGACGCCAGCTTTTTGGAAAGCTCGGGGTCATTCTTCGTTTCACCCTTTTCAAAGCGGGTGTTTTCCAGCAGCATGACCTCGCCGTCTTTCAGCGATGCTGCCAGAGTCTGTGCGCTCTCGCCCACAACGTCCTTGGCCATCTTAACGGGCTGGCCAAGCAGCTCAGACAGGCGGTCCGCCACGATCTGCAGGCTCAGCTCCGGCTTCACCTCGCCCTTGGGCTTGCCCATGTGGGAGCAGAGGATGACGCGCGCGCCATGGTTCATAAGATACTGGATGGTGGGCAGCGCGGCAACGATGCGCTTGTCGCTCGTGATAACGCCGCCCTTCGTGGGTACGTTAAAATCGCAGCGGCACAGGACGCGCTTGCCGCGAACATCGATGTCTTCAATGGATTTTTTGTTGTAATTCATAAGGCTTCCTCCTTGTATCAATTACCAGTTTATCATGCCGCCCTGCTCCTGCAGGTGCGGAAAACCCAGCTGACGCAGCGCTTCAAACACGCCCACGGCAACCGAATTGCTCAAATTCAGGCTTCGCGCCTCCGCGCGAATGGGGATGCGCACACAGTCGTCATAGTGTGCGGCCAGAAAGTCCTCCGGCAGGCCCTTTGTTTCCTTGCCGAAAAACAGATAGCAGCCGTCGGAGTAATGCGCCTCGGCGTAGCTGCGCGGCGCTTTGGTGGAAAACAGGCGCATGGTCTGCACGTCGTTTTTCGCAAAAAAATCGTCCAGATCTTCATACACGCGCACGTCGACCAGATGCCAGTAATCCAGCCCCGCGCGCTTGACAGCCTTGTCCGAAATGTCAAAGCCAAGGGGCCTTATCAGATGCAGAACACTGCCTGTTGCGGCACAGGTACGCGAAATATTCCCGGTGTTTGCAGGGATCTCCGGCTCAACAAGAACGATGTGCAGCATGAAATGCCTCCGCAAAACCTGATTTTTCACCTGCAAACGCAAGCAGACTTATTCTATGACAAAACGTCGCAGATTTCAACTGTTTTTCGGAGAAAAATCAAAAAATTTAGAGTGAAAATTTGTAATTAACAGCAAAACAGAACGCTGTGGCAAGCAGCGTTCTGTTTTTGCGGTATTTTATGGGTTTTGGTGCAAAATGGGGCGGCGTTTATTCCAGCTCGTCCAGCGTCAGGCGGAAGCTGTCCAGGCAATGCGCCATGAAGTAGTCCAGGCACGGCAGCTGCATTTGCTCCAGCGCTGTGCGCGTCTGGTGGGCGGCTGCCTCAAACTCGGCGTTGCCGGCCTTCAGCTCCTCCAGACACTTGATGTGCGCCGAGAGCTTATCAGCGGCCTTGACGATGCGCGCCACCTGCGCATCCGATTCCAGAAGCAGCGGGCGGTAGCTGTCGCGCAGCTCGGGCGGCAGCAGGGCCAGCAGCTTTTCACAGCTGACGGCCTCCACCTGCTTATAGGCCTGCTTGATCTCGGGATTGTAATATTTGATGGGCGTGGGCAGGTCGCCGGTCAGGATCTCGGACGCGTCGTGGAACAGTGCCGCCGCAGCACAGCGGTCCGGGTCGGCAGGCTCGTGCAGAATATCGCGCTGGATGAGCGCCAGCGCGTGCGCCAGCACGGCCACCATGTGGCTGTGCTCCTGAATATTCTCCTGAAACGTGTTGCGCATCAAGCCCCAGCGGCCAATATAGCGCATCCGCGAAATGAGTGCGTAAAAACGGCTTTGCATGGCAGTTCCTCCTTATTGCACGAGCGACCGTGTTTTCCACGTGCCGCGGAAATAGTGGCAGTAGCAGAACAGCATCGTCACGACCCATGCCAGCAGCTGGCTCCACCAGATGGACGTGTAGCGGAACAGCTGCGTTCCAATGAGCGTATAGGCCAGCAGCACGCGCACGCCCAGCGCCAGAAATGCGCAGAACGTTGCGTAAAAGCCCTCGCCCGCACCCTGCAGCAGGCCGTTGCACGGAAAATAGAGCGCAAAGATCAGCACGGCGAATGCCGCCACGTGCAGATGCTGCGCGCAATAAGCCGCCGCCGGGCCGCTGATGGCAAACAGGCGGATGAGCTGCGGCGCAAAGCAGTAGACGATCAGCGAAAGCGGCAGCGTGACCAGCATCGCCAGCAGTGCCGTCTGCCAAAGGCCGCGGCTGACGCGCGCCGGCTGCTGCGCGCCGATGTTCTGCCCGGTATAGGTGGCCATGGTGCTCTGGAAGGCAATGGCCGGAAGCGTCAGATAGTTTTCGATCCGGCTGCCCACGGTGAACGAGGCGACCATATCCTCGCCGCAGGAATTGACGAGCCGCTGCAAAAACATGAAGCCGCACGACACGACCGACTGCTGCAGCGCCATGGGCGCGCCGATCACGAGCACGCGTTTGGCAATGGGTTTGGAAAATATAAGCTCCCGCCGCGTAAAGCGCAGCAGCGGATATTTGCGGTGCATATACCAGAATCCCAGCACACACGAGCAGACCTGAGAAAGCACCGTTGCGATCGCCGCCCCGGCAACGCCCATCCGAACCACAGCCACCAGCAGCAGGTCCAGCACAACGTTGAGCAGCGACGAGGCCAGCAGAAAATAGAGCGTGGCCTTGCTGTCGCCAATGGCGCGCAGAATGGCCGCCGCGATGTTATAGCCAAACTGGAACACAAGCCCCACGGCGTAGATGGCAAAGTACGTCACCGCCATGTCGCGCAGCGCCTCCGGCGTCTGCAAAAGCCCCACGAGCAGCGGCTTTGCCAGCAGCACGCCAAGAACGCTTGCCGCAATGCCAAGGCCAAGCAGCAGCAGCATGGACGTGGCGGCATACTGCCGCAGCTCCCGCTCCTTCTGCGCGCCAAAATACTGCGCCACCAGCACGCCCGCGCCAATGGAAAACCCCAGCGCCAGAGCGGTAAACAGCATGGTCAGGCTCGTACACGCGCCCACGGCGGACAGCGCCCGGTCGCTGATATAGTTGCCAACAATGATGGTATCCGCCGTATTATACAGCTGCTGCAGGAGATTGCCCAGCAGCAGCGGCAGCGTGAACCGCAGCGTGCCCCTCCATGGCGTACCCTGCGTCAGATCCAGCGTCATTTCCCTCTCCCCTTTCCACTGCGGCCATGATACCATATTTATAAAGGAAAGTAAATTGACGTTTTCCGGCATACAGCAGCGTGCACAATTTCCGCTCGCATATTTGTGCAATTTACCAGTTTACAAACGCGAATGATTCTTATATAATCAACTTGCAAATGATAATTATTATTGATTTAAAGGAGGCATCCATGGCAGTCCGAAAATACAGCCGCAAACGCGAGGCCATTCTGGAATGCCTGCGCAGCACAAGATCCCATCCGTCCGCCGAGTGGGTATTTTCCCATTTGAAAGACGAATTCCCCGACCTGAGCCTTGCCACGGTCTACCGCAACCTTGCCATGTTCAAGGAAGAAGGGCTGGCCGAATCGCTTGGCACGGTAGGCGGCATCGAACGATTCGACGGCAACACCATGCCGCACGACCATTTCATTTGCACCGCGTGCAACGCGGTCCTGGATCTGGATTCTCCCGCGCTGCCGAAAGCACTGTTGGATCAGGTGCAGACGCAGCTCGGCTCAGAAGTGACCGGCTATCAGCTTCACTTTTACGGCCTGTGCAGCCGGTGCAGGCACCACACTACAAAAAACTAAAACAAAAACGATGGAGGAAAAAATCATGAAGAAGTTTGTTTGCAAGGTCTGCGGTTATGTGTACGAAGGCAACGAGGCGCCCGAGTTCTGCCCGGTGTGCAAGGCCAAGCGCGAAATGTTCGAGGAAGTCAAGGGCGAACTGAAGCTCGCCGCCGAGCATGAGTACGGCGTGTACGGCAAGACCGTGAAGAACAACCCCGACATCTCCGACGCTGACAAGAAATACATTTTTGAGCAGCTCATGGCCAACTTTAACGGCGAATGCAGCGAGGTCGGTATGTACCTGTGCATGGCGCGCATCGCGCACCGCGAGGGCTATCCCGAGATCGGCCTGTACTGGGAAAAGGCTGCATACGAAGAGGCCGAGCACGCCGCAAAGTTTGCCGAGCTGCTGGGCGAAGATCTGGAGGCCAACATGAAGGCCGCCACGAAGGACAACCTCAAGTGGCGCGTGGACTGCGAGTTCGGCGCGACCGCCGGCAAGTTTGAGCTGGCCGCGTGCGCCAAGAAGAACGGTCTGGACGCCATCCACGACACCGTGCACGAAATGGCCCGCGACGAAGCCCGTCACGGCCGCGCGCTCAAGGGTCTGCTCGACCGCTACTTCGGCAAATAATTTGTCAATATTGCCCATTGGAATCTGAGCTCCTGTTTGTGGTACACTAGCAGTATCACAAACAGAGCTTTCAGAAAGGAGCATCTGCCATGAACGAATATGAACTGCTCATTGAAACCATCAACCCCTGCGGCGGCGAAGCCCACAGCAAAAAGGAATTTCAGGAGGTCGAGGCTGCCAGCCCCGAAGCCTGGGTGGCGCAGAATGGCCGTTTCCCCGTGATCGACAGCGGTAAAAATACTGCGGGCGACACGGTCATCACCACCGGCGACGGCAAGGGCACGCTCGTCCGCTACACATTTACGGAGTAATAAAAATGGAATATCAGGAAAACACCGTGATCTGCAACTGCAAGCACGTGACGTTGGCCGATATTGAGCGTGCCCTGTATCAGAACCAGACCTTCACCGATGTGGAGGATGAGTTCCGGCAGGTGCAGGCCATGACGCAGTGCTCCACGGGCTGCGGCGGCTGCCATGATAAGATCATGGCCGTTATTTCAGAGCGGATCAGCGGCTAAACGATGAAGGAGTCCAACATGAAATATGTCTGCAATGTCTGCGGCTGGGTCTACGATGAGGACGAAGCCGGCGTCAAATGGGAAGATCTCCCCGATGACTTCACCTGCGAGCTGTGCGGCGTGGGGAAAGACGATTTTACAAAAGAAGACGAATGACAGCAAAGCCCCGGGTGCATTCAAGCACCCGGGGCCTTGTTTATGTGAACTATGGGAAGGCCTTATTTCTCCTGCGGCAGACGGTACTTTTCCGCATACGCGCGGAAGGCGTGCTGGAAGCCCTCTCCGCCAAGGCGCACGGCACGAAGCGTTTCGTGGAGGTTCAGGTTATGCTGCGCCGTGTCGATAACACAGCCGGCAATGTTGGAGCAGTGGTCGGAGGTGCGTTCCAGATCCGTGAGCAGGTCGGCCCAGACGAAACCGGCCTCAATGCTGCACTGCCCTTGCTGCATCCGCAGAATATGGCGCGTGCGCAGCTGCTCCTTGAGCGTGTCAATGACCTGCTCCAGCGGCTCGATCTGCGCAGCCTCGGCCACATTGCACGACGAGAACGCCTGCACGGTGCGCTGTAAAATTTCGCGCACGGCGGCGGACAGCGTGTGCAGCTCCGCCTGTGCGGCAGGACTGAATGTCAGCTGCTTATCGCGCAGCTCCTCCGCCGATTCCAGCAGGTTCACGGCGTGGTCGCTGATGCGCTCAAAATCGCCGATGGATTTGAGCAGCTGCGTGGCCTCCTCGCTCTCGGCTTCGCCGAGCTTGCCGGCGCTGAGCTTCACAAGGTACGTGCCCAGAATGTCCTCGTCGTGGTCGCACGCGGATTCGTCAGCGCGAATGTGCTCCGCAAGCTCCGGGGCGTAGTGGTCAAACGCGTCCAGCGCGCCGTTCAGCGCGCGCACGGCGCGGCGCGCCATATCGGTCGCAACGGCGCGGCTCTGCTGCAATGCCAGCGACGGTGTTGCAAGCAGACGCTCGTCCAGCTCGGTGGGCTGTTCGGTCTGCTTGGCGTCCGGCACAATGCGGATGGCCAGCTTTTCCAGCCATCCGCCCATGGGCAGGAGCATGGCTGTGCAGAGGATGTTGAACAGCGAGTGCGCCACGGCAATGCCGGACATGGTCGCATTTTCATCGAGAATGGCCGGGTGTACCGCCGCGCGGACGATACAGAACACCGTGAGCAGTACCACCACGCCGATGACGTTGAACATCAGGTGTACCACGGCGGCGCGCTTGGCGTTCTTGCTGGTGCCGACAGACGAGATCATGGCCGTGACACACGTGCCGATGTTCTGGCCCATGATGATCGGAATGGCTGCGGCATAGCTCACACCGCCTGTCATGGCCAGCGCCTGCAAAATGCCCACGGAGGCCGAGGATGACTGGATGATGGCCGTGAGCACCGCGCCGGCCAGCACGCCAAGGATCGGGTTTCTAAACGCCACAAACAGCTGTGTAAACGCCGGAACGTCTTTCAGCCCCGCAACGGCGCCGCTCATGGTGTCCATGCCAAACATGAGCGTTGCAAAGCCGAGCAGGACCATGCCGGTGTCCTTCTTTTTCGCGCTTTTGCAAAACATATAGTAGATGATACCGATGAGCGCCAGCATCGGCGTGAACGACGTAGGCTTGAGCAGCTTTACAAACACACTGCTGCCGTCAATGCCGCCCAAGCTCAGCAGCCACGCCGTGACCGTCGTGCCAACGTTTGCGCCCATGATCACATTGATCGCCTGCCGCAGCGTCATCAGCCCCGAGTTTACAAAGCCGACGACCATGACCGTGGTGGCCGACGACGACTGAATGATGGCCGTAACGCCAAGGCCCGTCAAAAAGCCCATGAACACGCGGTCCGTCATTTTGCCAAGCAGCGTGCGCAGACTGCCGCCCGCGCGGCGCTCCAGCGCCTGCCCCATCAAATTCATGCCAAACAGGAACAAACACAGTCCGCCCAGCATGGTGAGAAAATCAAAAATACTCATATCCCCCAATTCCCTTTCCGTTTTATGACTTCTTTCTTTACGGATATGAGTATAACGGCAGTTCGTCAAATCCCGTGTCATAGCTTTGTAAAATCCATGTAAAATTTTCGTAGGGCCGGAAGGACTTCCGGTTGCGCTTTTGGGGAAAGTGGGCTACAATCAAATCATACTGAAGCCGTAAAGCAGGAGGATGGAGCATGTACTATATCGGCATTGATTTGGGCACAAGCGCGTGCAAGCTGCTGCTGGTAGACAGCGGCGGTGCGATCTTGAACACTGTGACGCGGGAATATCCGCTCGTCTTCCCTCGACCGGGCTGGGCGGAGCAGCGCCCGGCGGACTGGTGGCAGGCTGTGACCGATGGCATTCCGGCGCTGCTGGACGGCTTTGACGCGGCACAGGTCGCGGCCATCGGTGCGGGCGGGCAGATGCACGGTCTGGTCGCGCTGGACGCGCACGGCGACGTCATCCGCCCGGCTATTTTGTGGAACGATGGGCGGACAGCGCAGGAAGTGGACGAGCTCAACGATCAAACCGGCCGCGGCGTACTCTCCGCATGGACCGGCAACATTGCCTTTGCGGGCTTCACCGCCCCAAAGCTGCTGTGGCTGCAAAAGCATGAGCCGGAAAGCTTTCAGAAGATCGAGAAGATCCTGCTGCCCAAGGACTATGTGACCTACAAGCTCACGGGGCAGTTTGCAACGGACCTGTCGGACGCATCCGGAACGCTGCTTTTGGACGTGGCGCACCGGCGCTGGTCGCGGGAAATGCTGGGTGTGTGCAAACTGCGCCCGGTGCAGATGCCGCAGCTGTTTGAAAGCTGGCAGGTCGTGGGCACGCTTACACCGGAGGCAGCCCGGCAGCTCGGCCTTGCACCGTCGGTACGTGTGGTGGCCGGCGCGGGCGACAACGCCGCGGCGGCAGTCGGCACGGGCACAGTCGGCGCCGGCGGCTGCACCATCAGCCTTGGCACATCTGGCACGCTGTTCATTTCGTCCGACCGCTTCCGCGTGGACGCGCACAACGCGCTGCACGCGTTCTGCCACGCCGACGGCGGGTATCATCTCATGGGCTGTATGCTTTCCGCCGCCAGCTGCAACAAGTGGCTGTGCGAGAATATCCTGCACACGCAGGACTTCGCCGCCGAGCAGGCGGCCATCCGCCCGGAACGGCTTGGTGAAGATCCTGTATTTTTCCTGCCGTACCTCATGGGCGAGCGCAGCCCCATCAACGACACGAACGCGCGCGGTACATTTTTGGGCATGACCATGGACACGGCGCGCGCCGACATGGTGCAGGCCGTTCTTGAGGGCGTGGCGTTTGCCATCCGCGATTCGTTCGAGATCGCAAAGGCGCTGGGCCTTGCCATCCCCCGGGCGCGTCTGTGCGGCGGCGGAGCAAAAAGCCCGCTGTGGCGAACGATTTTTGCAAATGTGCTCGGCATCCCGCTCGACATGGTGGAGACCGAGCAGGGCCCGGGCTATGGCGCGGCCATGCTGGCCATGGTCGGCTGCGGGCAGTTTGACACCGTGCAGCAGGCTGCAAACGCGCTCGTGCGCGTGGCTTCCACCACCGAGCCGGACGCAGCGCTGACGGCAAAGTACGACCGCCGCTACCGGCAGTTCCAAACGCTCTACCCGGCCCTCAGGCCAGTTTTCGCCGCGCTGGCGAACACGTTGTAAAATAACAGCCCCGCAGCCTGTTTTCAGCTGCGGGGCTCTGTTTATGTATTCGGGTTATCCATCAGCTCCAGCGGATAATCTCCAAGGTGCTTGAGCCTAAAACCATTGGCCTTATATTGGGCATAGTCGAAGGCATTCAGCTCGTCGATGGCGAGCTTGTGGAACTCGTAAAAATTGGGCCACCACGCATATCCGTCGCCAAGTTCGTGGCTGAGATAGGCATCGGCAATGTCCTTGCCCATCTGCGGGGCAACATAGAACGCGCCCATGGCCAGCACGTTCACGCCATTGCCGGTGATGGCGCGCAGAGCCGCCGGAACGCTCTCCACCACGCCCGCGTGAACGCCGGGGCACTTGCTGGCCGCAATGTGGATGCCCATACCCGTACCGCAGAAAATGAGCGCGCGCTCAAATTCGCCCTCCGCGATCATGGAGCCCACGCGCAGGCCGATGCGGTGGAACATGAGGTCGGTGTCGTCCTCATCCCCGGTGCGCACACCGACGTCCGTGACGGTCCAACCTTTTTTCTTCAGGTGCGCCACAACGGCTTCCTTCAGTGGAAAGCCCGCAAAATCTGCCCCCACAAGGATCTGCTTGTCCTGGATCGTTTTCATAATGCTTTGTTCCTTTCTGGCTTGAATTTTGATGCGCTGTGCAGTTTACAGATGGAAGATCTGCTTCATATCCGAATAAAACGCCTCAGCACTGGTGTCTTTATACTTGGTAAAGCACGGGCGCGTATGCGCCCACCATGCCTGGTTGAGCGGGTCGTTTGCCATTTTGGCCATGTCAGCCTCGTAGTTGCTGCCGGTATACTCGTAGTAACCGAATACCACATCGTCCTCAATGAAAATCGAATAGTTTTCAATGTTGCACGCACGGATGAGCTCGCGTACACCGGCCCAGCGGTCGGTATAGATCTCCACCTCGTGCAGGCGGCAGTACTCCGCGATGCACTCCGGCTTGATGCGGCCGATTTGGCCAAAGAATCTGCGCTGTTCCATAAAGATCCTCCTCTTTGTTTCATTATATATTATTAAAACGTTTTAATCTTATAAAACACGACTGCCGGCCGCTGCATTTGCAGCAGACCGCCCACCGTTAAAACGTTTTAATTTCCTTGTATAAAAACATGACTATACAGAACAGTCGATTTTCTGCTAATGAAGCATCTGCGTACAGTCGTCTGCCCCTCAGCAGGAGGCACGCAAAACAAGTGCCTGCGGCAGATAAATATTTTCCGGCGTGCGGCCCTCGTGCCAGGCAAGCGCCTGCTGCCAGATGGCGCGGCCAAGCGCTTCGCGGTCCTGCAAAATGGTGGTAAGCGGCGGCTGAACATAGGCGGAGATCTGCAGGTCGTCACAGCCGACGATCGCAAAGTCCTCCGGCACGCGGAGACCCGCGGCGCGGATCCCCTCCATCACGCCCACCGCCAGCAGATCGGAGGACACGATGAATGCCTGCGGCAGTGCATCGCGGCTGCGCTGTGCCAGCAGCTGCGTCATGTAGGCCCGGCCCGCGCGCACATGGTCGGTGCGGAACTGCTCGGAAATGAACACGTCCTCTGGCCGGAACGCGCAGCCGTGCTTTTCCAGCGCAGTCTGATAGCCCGCAAAGCGGTCAGACAGGTTGTTCAGCTCCAACGGCTCCGTGATGTAGCCGATGCGTGTGCAGCCGCGCGCGCACAAGTGCGCCACGACCTCCTGCAAAATACGGCGGTTCTCATACGCCACAAACGACACGCCCGGCTGTTTGCTGTGGCGGTCAGCCAGAATGACGTGGATACCGCGGCTGAGAAGGTCTGCGATCTCCGCCTCGTCACCGGCTCCGTTCACGATCACGATGGTTTCAGCATTGTTTTCCACCATCGTGCGCAAACCGCGGCGCTCTTTTTCCAGTGCATATTCATAGCTGAGCATCAGAACGGTAAAGCCCGCGCGGTACGCCTCGTCCATCAGAACGCTGGCAATGCGGGCATAAAAGCTGTTCGTCAGCTTGGGGATCAGCAAACCAATGAGCTTTTTTTCGCGCCGGCGCATATTGCGCGCCGCAAGATCGGGCACATAGTGCAGCTGTCCGATGGCCGCGCGCACACGGGCCGCCGTTTCTTCGGAAACAGGGGCCGTACCGTTGAGCACGTGCGACACCGTGCCGATGGTCACACCGGCCGCCCGGGCCACGTCCTTCATGGTGGCGCGCTTTTGAACTGGCTGTTTTTCGTCCATGTCTGTTCCTGCCGTAAAACGTTTTAATCGTTGTCATCATACGCCCAAATGCAGCACTGCGTCAAGCCCGGAGCACTTTTTTGTGCGGTATAGAGAAAATAAAGCGCCGGATTTGTAGAGCTCCCACAAATCCGGCAAGATATTTTTTCAGATGGAAATGGCAAGCGCAGCAGCGACCTGCTGCTTGAGTGCCGCCAGAGCCGCCTCATCGGCAGCCTCCAGCCGCAGCGTGTAGGCAGGCTCGGTGATGGAGCGGCGCAGGAGCACCCAACCGCCGTCACGCAGCTGCGCACGCACGCCGTCCAGGCGGGAAATATCCGCGTGCTGCGCTGCCGCCCAACGCTCCATGGCGCCAAAGACGCGCGCGATCTCCTCCGGCGCGGCCGGAACACGAATATCCGGCGTAATGGCCGTGTACTGCACGCCCGCCAGCAAGTCGCGCAGGCCGCTCTGCGACGTGCCGAGGATCTCCGCCATGCGCACAAGGGCATACAGCCCATCGTCGCCGCCAAGCTCCCGGAAGAAGAAGTGCCCGCTCACCTCCCCGGCCAGCACGCTGCCGATCTGCAAAAAATGCTGCCGGATAAAGCCGTGGCCGGAGCGTTCCATATGCGCCGTGCCCCCGCGCTCTTTGACCGCGCGGGCCAGAATGGAGCTGCACTTGAGGTCATACACCACGCTCTCACCGGGCTTCAGCAAATGGCGGATAAAAATGACCATGGACTCCTCGGCGCTGAGGATCTCCCCTGCCGCGTCCACGAACACAGCACGGTCGCCGTCGCCGTCAAAGGCCACGCCAAAGTCCGCGCCCGCGTCCACAACGCTCTTGCACAGCGCGGTGAGATGCGCGCGCACAGCCGGGTTCGGGTCGCGGTTCGGAAATGTGCCGTCATAGGTGCAGAACAGCGGCACGACCTCCAGCCCCAGCGCGCGCATGACGCGCGGCGCTGCCTCGCTCATCGCGCCGTTTCCGGCGTCAATGACGACCTTGAGCGGTCGGATCGAAGGAAAACCCCGGGTCAGCATGGCAAAGTATGCCGCGTCCGTGCTGACCTGCCGGCAGCTGCCCTGTGCAAATGCAAAAGCCTTTGTATGCACACGCTGCTCCAGCGCGCGCATCTGCTCCGGGCCGGTAGGTTCTTTGCCGAACATGAGCTTCAGGCCATTATACTGCGCCGGATTGTGCGACGCCGTGACCTGTGCGCTGGCGTAGGAATTCAGATAGCGTTTGGAAAAATACAGCTGCGGCGTGGAAAGCTGGCCCACATCCGTCACCTGCGCGCCGCATTCCAGCAGCCCCTCCAGCAGCGCGGCCTTGAGCGCGGGCGTATGCGTGCGGAAGTCGCCGCCCACAACGATCGTCCGGCCCGCCAGCTGCGTGCCGACCGCGCGGCCAATGTCGCGCATTTCCGCCTCGGTCAAATCGCGGCCATACACGCCGCGGATGTCGCAGTCCTTGTAAATGCTCATGCGATATAGCCCCTTTCCGCGCACGCGCGCAGGAATTTTTCATACAGCGCGTCATATTCCGCGTGCAGCGCCGCGTCCGGCGTGAACCGGCGCACATAGCGCACCATGGCGTCCGCCGAGCCTGTCAGCGTGCGGCCAAGGCTCCGCGTACCGGCCAGAATGGCGCTGCCGAACGCCGCCTCCACGATCTGCGGCTGGCAGAGCGTACGCCCCAGCACATTGGCGCGGATCTGCGACCATTCGGGCGACTTGACTGCACCGCCCGCAATGTGGATCTGTCCGCCCGCGGGGCAGCCGAGCTGCTGCATCGTGTCATAGCACAAACGCTCCACATAGGCCACGCCCTCCATCGTTCCGGCATAGCGCGCCGCTTCATCCTCGTTTTGAAGCAGCTGAAAGCCGCTCGCCTCCGCATCGAGGAACGGGAAGCGCTCGCCTTTGGTGGTAAGCGGATAGATGAGGTTGCCGGTGGGTACGGCAGCTGCTGCCTGCGCATTGAGCCGCGCAAAGTTTTCCGCACCGAACCACTGGTTGAGGCACAGACCGCCCACATTGCCCGCCCCGCCGGGATACCAGTAGCCCTCCGGGTGTTTGTGACTGTAAATGCGGCCCTGCGGATCGCGCACAAAGCGGTCGCTCACGCCCTTAATGACCATCGTCGTGCCGATGGTGGTGTTATACTGCCCCGGATGCACCGCGCCGGAAGCCACACAGGAGGCATAGCCGTCCGTCGCACCGGCCGCGACAACGGTTTTGAGGGAAAGGCCCGTCCGCTGCGCCGCTTCCCGCGTGATGGGGGCAATAACGTCGCCGGGGCGAACAACACGCGGCAGCAGCGCCGCGTCAATGCCAAGCGCATCCAGCTCTGCCTGCGGCCAGCAGCCATCCAGCAGATCATAGCCCGTTTTCAGGGCATTGGAGTAATCACTCACCTGATACTGGCCGGTGAGCAGGCCGACGATATAGTCTGCCTGATGCACCATAGCCGCCGTTCTGGCGTAGACATTCGGCTCCATCTCTTTCAGCCAGAGAATTTTGGGCAGCGCAAACGACGCACCCATTTTATAGCCCAGCTTTTCTTCCAGCTCCGCAACGATCGGGCGGAGCTTTGGCATCACAGAAGCTGCGCGCGGATCGTTATACATCAGTGCCGTGCGCAGGGGCTTCCCGGTGCGGTCAATGGGCAGGATGGTACCGCTCGTGCCGTCCACGGCCAAAACGGCAGGCTCGTCCGCGCAGCCCGCCGCGCGCAGCTGCGCGGCAGCGTCCTGTAAGGCTGTCAGTGCCGCCGCTTCCCAGTCCTCGGCATATTGCTCCTTCAGCGGGTCCTGCGCGGCATTGACGGTTTTGTAAGCTGCCGCGCTTTGCGCCAGCACCGTGCCGTCCTCCCGCGCCGCCATCACCTTAAGGCTCTGCGTGCCCAGATCCAGTCCGATCAGTATCATCGGAGTTCCTCCTTCCTTTCGCTCCAAAAGCACAAACAGCCGCAGCTGTTCGTGCTCTTGCTGTTTGGTTACACGTGCATATCCCGTTCCATGGCTGCCCGGAAACGGGCATAGGCTGCGTCATAGGCCGCGCGGCTTTCTGCAAGGGGCTGAATGACGCGCTGTACCCGTCCGGTGACCGTAGGCCGCTTGCCAGTGACAGCCTTGTAAGCCAGCATGGCCGCACCCGTCGTTGCCGCGTTTTGAATGTTATCTGCCGTGACCGGTACCCCCAGCACATCTGCGAAGATTTGCAGCCAGAATGGATTCTGCGCCCCGCCGCCGCAGGCATACAGCGTGTTGATCGGGAAGCCCGCCGCCTGCTCCATCTGCTCCCGATTCAGGCGCACGCTCATGGCGCATCCCTCCAGCACCGCGCGGACAAAATCGGCACGGGTATGGTGCAGCGCCATGTTGCGGAAGGATGCCTGCAGGCGCGCGCACTGCTGCGCACCCTGAAAATAGGGCAAAAATGTCAGGCCGTTTGCACCAGCAGGCGATTCAGATGCCTCAGCGCAGAGCACATCATACTCCGATACGCCTGCCTGCGGCTGGCGCGGGCCAAAGGTGTTGCGATACCAGCGGAACGCCGCGCCGCACGTCGCGCTGTAAATTTGGAACAGCCACTTGCCATCCTCGGGATAGCCATAGACGTCTGCCGCCGGGCAAGCCACGGCATCAGGGGCTGCCATAACAAGATTGGCCGCATTGCCAATATCCAGGCACGCCTTGCCGGGCGTATCCAGCCCAAACGCGTAGGCCGAAAGCGCGCTGTCGTGTCCGCCGGACACAACGGGTGTTCCGGCGCTTAGTCCAAGCTCCGCCGCCGCAGCTTCGGTCAGCGTTCCCGCAGCCGCCGCGGCCGGGATCAGCGACGGAAATTTGGTGCGGCTGATCTGGAAGGTATCAAACAATTCCGCGCAGTACCGCCCGCTCTCCTTTTCAACCAGATGCAGCAGCGCACCATGGGAGCTGTCCAGCGTGATACGGCCGGTCATGCGGTAGACCAGATAGCCGTTTGCCTGCACAAACGCCGCTGTTTTTGCATACAACTCCGGCTGGGCGCTTTTAAAATGCAGGAGCTTACAAAGGAACGATACCTCCTTGCACGTCGAGCCGCAAAGGGCTGCCATCCGCTCCGGCGGCACGGCATGCTCTATGGCAGGCAGCATTTTGGCCGCGCGCCGGTCATACCACAGCCATGCCCGGGTGAGGCAGCGGCCGTCTGCATCCAGCGCCAGCAGCACCGGCGTCATGCAGCTCAGGCCGATACCCGCCACAGCTTCGCCGGAAATACCCTCGGCCTGCAGCACATGGCTGACACCGTGCTTTGCAAATGCCCACCAGTCCTGCGGGTCATGCTCGGCTTCATCGTCTGTGCCATTGTGGTGCGTGGGATAATCCTGCTGATACAGCTGCCGCAGCTGCATATCCTGTGAAAACAGCAGCGTCTTGCCGCCTGTTGTGCCAATATCAAGACTCAGATAGTACATTATTTATATTTCCCATATTCCTTGGCCAGCTCGAACACCGTGAGGACCTTGTCCATTGGCAGATGCGGCGCATAGTTGTGCGTCGGTCCAAGGATAAAGCCGCCGCCGGGCGCCATGATGTCGATGGTGCGCTTGACGATGTCCTTAACGTCGTCCATAGTGCCCTCAAACGGGTGCAGCACGTCCAGGCAGCCGTTAAAGACCAAATCCTTGCCAAAGTCGCGCTTGATGCTTTCCAGATCCATGCCCGCACAGTTGACCTGAATGGGATTGAGGATGTCCACACCGGCATAGATGTAGTCCGGAATGAGCTTGCGCACCGAGCCGTCGGAGTGCATAAACACCTTTGTGCCCGGGCGGCACTTGCTCTTGATGAAGTCATACATGGCCTTGTGGCGCGGCATGATCATATCATGATACACCTGCGGCGATACAAGCGGCCCGCTCGTCATGCCCATGTCGTCCTCGGTTTCCACATAGTCCACCAGATCGCCGACCTCATCAAGCACCGCGCCATAAAATGCGATCTCGGTTTCCAGTGTTTTGTCCAGGAACGCGGCGGCCAGATCTTCGTCCTCTATGAGGTCCATCATGAACTGCTGCATTCCGCGCAGGAAGTTGTGGATCGTGCCGAAAATGCCGCATTCCAGCACCCGATACACACCGATCGCATATTCGCTTTCATTATACAACTTCAGTGCCTTTTCACGCAAGCCCTTTGTGAGCGCTGCATCCGGGCGCGGCCACTTGTAATTCAGCACCTGCTCCACGGTGAGGTCGGGGTCGTCCAGTGGCAGATCCAGACCCAGATGCGCCCATTCAGCGTTTGTATCGTGGTACTCGAACCGGCAGCCCCAACGGCTGGTAAAGCTGCCCTGATTCATCTGCGCGTCCAGCATTTCGCGGGAGCTGCTCATGGGGTAGAGCGTGCGGTTGTCCACACCCAGATACTTATAGAGCTTTTCGCAGTACGGCACATATTTAAACCCAGCGGGATAAAACTCGATCTCATCCTGCGGAATGCCGTAGAAGTCCATCATCTGACGCATGGTGGATTCATACACCTTGCCCGCCGTTCCACCGAGGGAAATCGGCACGCGGTCGGGTTCTTTATGCTGGCAGGTGAGCAAAAAACGTTCTTTGGAGGTCATGTCACATCGTCCTTTCTCTGCGTGTGTCGCGGTTGCTTATTTACGGTGACGCTTGCCGCTGACCATGGTGGCAATGGCAATGATCATGATGATGCCCTGGCAGATATACTCAAACCAGTAGTTGATGTTGCAAAGGCTGAAGCCGTTGGAAATTTCCTGTAACAGCAGGCAGGCCACCAGCGTGCCCCACATATTCGTCACGCCGTCCTTCAGGAAAATGGAGCCAAGGTAAACGGCAATGATGGCCGGGAACAGGTAACTGTCGCCCACAGAACAGGTAGCCGAGGCAAACTGTGAGGCGATCACGATCCCCGCCAGTGCGCTGAACAGGCCCGCGAGAATGTAACTCAGCGACTTGATGCGGCCGGAATTGATGCCGGCGTGGTCGGCTGCCACCGCGTTGCCGCCCACGGCATAAAAGTAGCGGCCAATGACCATACGCTCCATAAAGATGAGGCCAAACACGACCACCAGCAGCAGGATCACGACCTGCATGGGCACAACACCGAACAAAACGCCGCGCCCCGGCAGCGCAAAGGCCGTGGAAAATTTGCTGGTCCACACAGTGCTGCCGTTGCCGATCCACGCGGCAATGCCGCCGAACAGGAGCTTTGTGCCGATGGTACCCAGCATGGAGGGCACCTTGAGCTTCACAACGATAAACGCGTTGATCGCGCCCATGATAAAGCCCAGCACCAGCACTATGAGCCACGACAAATATGTGTTCACACCCTTGAGGCAGAACGTCAGCATCAAAATGGCCGAGGTCGTTGCAATGCTGGCAAACGACATATCCATTTCACCGGCCACAATGACAAACGTGATGCCCACGGCCAGAATGCCCATAATGGCCGTCTGGCGCACAATGTTCAAAAGGTTCGTCGGCTTGAGGAATGTATCACTGAACGACGCAAACACCGCGGCCAGCACAAGGACGACCAGCAGCAGGACCCATTTGCGCAGTAAGATCGCAAACTTGTTATGTTTCATAAAACCATCTCCAATATCTTTTCGTCGCTGAAATCCTTGCGCTCCATCTCGCCGATGCGCGCGCCGTCCTTCATGATGTACAACCGGTCGCAAATGCCGGTCAGCTCCGGCAGCTCGCTGGACACGATCAGCACGCCCTTGCCGGCCTTGGCCATCATGCGGATGAGGACGTAAATGTCATATTTCACGCCCACGTCAATACCATTTGTCGGCTCGTCCAGCAGCAGGAGCTGCAAATTATCCCGGTAGATCCAGCGCCCCAGCACGATCTTTTGCTGGTTGCCGCCGGAAAGCTCCGTGATGTTCTGCGTTTCGTTGGCGTATTTCACGCGCAGTTCGGGCTTGGATGTAAGCTCGCGGAACAGCTGGCGCTCCTTCTTTTTGTCGATCAGGCCGAGTTTGTTGCTGAGCTTTTCCATATAGCCGATCGTCAGGTTTTCCCGGATGGTAAATGCGTCGCGGAAAATACTCACATGGCGGCGATCCTCCGGCACAAGGGCCATGCCGCTGCGGATCATCTCCATGGGCGCTTTATCCGGCCGTATGTCCTTGCCGTCCAGCCGGATCTGGCCGTTTTTCACGGTGCGCAGGCCATAGATGGTTTCCAGCGTTTCCGTGCGCCCCGCGCCAAGCAGGCCGTACAGGCCCACGACCTCGCCCTTGCGGATATACATGGACAGATCCCTGACCTTTTCTGAAAGGTCCGTCACGTGCTCCAGCTCCAGCACGGTCTCCTCGCGCGCTGTGTTCTCCACCGGCGGGTAATGGCCGCTGATCTCCTTGCCCAGCATCATCTGCACCACATCCAGACGGCTCACGCTGCCGTTCTGCACAGTGTCGATCAGGCGGCCGTCGCGCAGGATGGAGATGACGTCTGAAATCTCAAACACCTCGTCCAGTTTGTGCGTAATGATGATCACGGCGACGCCTTTTGCCTTGAGGTTGCGCAGAATGCGGAACAAGATCGCCGCCTCGGCGTTGCCGAGCGAAGCCGTCGGCTCATCCAAAATGAGCAGCTTCGGCTCATAGGTCACCGCGCGGATGATCTCGACCATCTGCTGCTGCGCAGGACTCATCGTATCTACCGGCACATTGAGCGGAATGTCCGCGCCAATGGCATCGCACGTTTTCTGCGCCTGCGCAATAATACCCTTTTCGTCTACAAAATACTTGCCCTTCGTCACCTCCAGGCCCAGGCAGATACTCTGCGCGGCTGTGAGGTAGCCAATCAGGTTGCGCTCCTGATACACCATGCGAATGCCGGCGTCCAGTGCCTGACGGGGATGGCTGAATTCGACCCTCTTCCCGTCAAACCAGATCTCTCCCGCTGTGGGCGGATACAGGCCCGTGAGCATATTGCACAGCGTGCTCTTGCCCGCGCCGTTTTCGCCCATGATGGCGTGGATCTCGCCGCGGCGTACAGCCAGGTCAACACTGTCGTTCGCCACGATCTCTGAAAAGCGCTTTGTCAGACCCTTTGTCTGTAAAATGATCTCATTGTTCATATCTGTACTCCCTTATTTCCGGCTATGCCGGCAGGAGCACGCACACCGCAAAGCGGCTTTGCCTGTTTGCGATGTTGTTTTTCGCTGTTTGTCCGGTACCCGTGCGGAATCCTCCCAAAACTCCCGGGGCGGACGCTTATTTACCCTGCAAAACCCTGCGTGTACCCTGCCAAGCGATGCGATGGGGGTGAGGAGAACATCCTCACCCCCTCAAGATCACATCAGGTATCCAAAATCACGGTCATTGCGCTTATTCGCCGGTGTAGTCCTTGACGGTGTAGATCTCGCCCTGGTTGTACCAGGCATCCGCGTCGTCCGCGTCGCCGCCGTAGTAGTTAAAAATGGCATGGACGTTCGAGCCGACTTCCGGACAGTTGTTCTTGTCGACCATGACCGTCATATTATCGGTGGAATATTCGCCGGAGGTGGGCACGATGCAGCCCGGCTCGCCGCGCCGCATCCCTTCGACCTGCATCTGATAGATGCCCTCGAAGCACTGATGCACCTGATACTCAAACGGCTCAGCCAGCGAAGCGACGAACGGGATATCGCCGTTGCGGATGTAGGCCCAGGCCTGGCTGCCGCCGTCCATACCAACGGTGAACATATCGTCCGCGGTGTAGCCCTGCGCGGCCATGGCCTGCGCCATCACGATGCCGCCGCCATCCCAGCAGGCCCAAAGGAAGTCGATGTCGCTGCCGTACTTCGTCAGCCAGTTCTCGGTGACAGAGAACATTTCATCCAGGAACCCCTCCGGCGTGACCTCGTGCACCTCAGTCGTGGCCACGTTGTAGGTCTTGCTGTTTGCCATGCTCATGGCGATCTCGTCGCGGCGGATACCGCGGGTCATCCACAGGTTCTGGAAGCCGATCATGTTGGCCTCGCCGCCCAAACGATCCATAACATAGGCCATGACCTTGGCGCCGATGACAGAGTTGTTGGAGCAGACGTTCATCATGATGCCGTCAGAAATATCCGTACCAATGCAGTAGACGCCGATGCCCTTGTTATGTGCTTCCACGCACAGGTCTGCAATGGGCGGGATGTCCAGGTAGGAGATGACGATGGCGTCGGGTTCCTGTGCCATCATGTTCTGGAAAGCCTGACGCGTGGCGTCGGCTTCATAGTTGCCGCTGACGTTGTTGTCGTAAATCAGTTCCCAGCCGCGCATGGAGCATTCGTTCTGGACCTGCTGCCAGTGGCGCTGCGAGGAGTCGTTTGTAAGCGAGTCGAGGAGATATGCGATCTTCAGCTTGCCCTGTGGATGCTGGATGAGGCCGTTGCTGCCAAGCTGACCCTCTTCCGTGCTGGAGGCCGTTGTGGGAGCTTCTGCTTCAGCTGCAGGTTTCGTTTCGGTCGTGTTGTCGGTGGCTGCGTCGGAGGCTGCGCTGGGAGTCGCATTTTCCTTCACGGCCGGTTCGCTGCCCTGCACAGAGCAGCCAACCATGGCCAGCAGCAGAGCTGCCGCAAGCAAAAGCAGCAGCGCGGAGCGGAACTGGTTTCTCTTCATTTTTTATCCCCCTGTTTGTTTTTTAACGAGCAAAGTATGTTATTTTTTGTTCGTTTTTAACATTCTATTTCACGGCGTGCAGCGTTGTCAATACCGAAACGCACAATTCCCATTCTTTTGTTCAGTATGCTGTGCCGCATTTGCAAAAACTTGTGGAATATGACGTTTTTTGTATTTTGCTTTGCCGTGTGCTTTGAAAAAACAGCAAATCTCAAATTCAGAAATGCTGTGCAGAGGCCTTGCCGCCCGTTTGCACGCGCAGAATGGATGAGCAAAAAGCAGCCAGCCATGAAACGCTGTCAAAAATCCGTGAAAACCAAGGTTCTGCACAAATTTAGGCCATTTAACCAGAAAAGGCTTGCATTTAACGGCTCGTGCCGATATAATCAAACCAGCAGGAATTTATGAGCGTTTTTGTTCATTATTGGAAACATTTTAGAAATTCCTATTCTTTACAACAAAGGACATGACTATGAAAGAGCATCGTCTGGAACAGATCCTGGCCTATCTGAACGCAAACGGTAGCGCGCAGATCGCTGACCTGGCCGCGCAGTTTGGCGTTTCGCCCATGACCATCCGCCGCGATTTGGACGAACTGGCGCGCGGCGACCATCTGGTGCGTACGCACGGCGGTGCGCTGCCCATTCAGCACTCCACCATGGTAGACACACCGTTCAGCAACCGTCTAAACGCCGCACCGGCCAAAAAGGCCGCCATTGCCGCGCTGGCCCGCACCACAATCGTGCCGCAGCAAAACGTCTTTCTCTCCTCCGGCACAACGGTCCATACGCTGGCCAAAACGCTGGCCGGCCATGTCAGTATGACCATTGTGACCGACGCCATCAACATCGCCTATGAGCTGGTTTCCTGCCCCGGGCTGACGATCATTCTCATCGGCGGTGAGATGCGCAGCACCACATTCTCCACCACCGGCATCGTGGCTGAGGAAGCGCTGCGCGCGTTCCGCTTTGACGCCGCCTACATTGGCGCAACTGCCGTTTCAGAGGATGGCACGGTGTACCTTGGCAGCATCGCAGAGCTTGGTATTGCACAGCACGTGCTGTCCACGACAAAGAATGTCTATTTTCTGGTGGATTCCACCAAACTCGGTCAGCGCGACTTCATCCGTCTGTGCGAGCTTGGGCCGCACATCACGCTCGTGACCAATGACGACGCGCCGGCGGCATATATCGCAAACTATCAGGCGCTGGGCACAGCGGTCCTCCTGGCCGCCAGCACTGCGCCGGATGGAGACACGCCGGGCTGAATCAGATCCCGTTCCCCAGCCGGGCGCTCCAATACGCGGAGCGCCCGGCTTTTGCTGCAGGAGGTCCTTCAGCTCTTTATTTGGAAGCCAGCGACTTGCGGTATTTTTCACTTTCCCAGTTGTCAATGAACTTTTGTGCCGCGTCATCCAGCGTCACAGGCGTAAGCCCTCTGGCATGCATGGCGTTGCAGATAAATACTACAGCTGCTACGGTTTCCGAAAGGGTCCTTGCCTTCTTTTCCGGCATATGCAGCTCCAGCGTGCCATCCGGACGGATGATAAAGCAGCCCTCTGCCGCATTTTCCCCGCTCAGTTGGAGCGTGTCGCCCAGAAACACCAGCTGGTCCGGATAGAGCGGCTTCGTCAGCAGCGCCTGCGGCGTGACGCTACCCAGGTCGAGCGTACAAACATAGCCCTCCCCTTTCTGCCGCAGCTGCGGAGCCTGAAAGGCATCCTCCGGCAGACCAAAGGCCGCGGCAAAGCGGCGGTTTGCGTCAGCGTGAATGCGCAGCACTTCCTCCGCCGTGTCGCCCTGCACGATCACGCCGTGGTTCTTCATCAGGATGACAGACGGTGCTCTGCCATCGCGTTTCGTGCAGCGTGCCAACTCGTCGCGGATGTAGAATGTCAGTCTGGCGCCGGGGTCGGCATACTCCACCACGCCCCAGGTATAGTCCGCGTCCGCAAGGGCCTGTTCGGCCAGCGCCGTGCAGTCTGTGCAGCAGGTCAGCAGATTCGCATACACGCTGTGCGTATGCGCCACGAACGTGCCAAGAACAGAATGGAATCCTGCCTCCACAGACGGGCGCAGCGATGCCAGCCCCTCCACGGTGCACGTGTTCTCTTTTGTCACAGCCGCGCCGCTTTTTTCGGCGTCTTCAAACTGTGCAAGCGCATGACCCGTGTAAAAGTCGCGGATGGGTCCATATTGCAGCACTGCATACGCCGCCTCCGGCGTCACGTCCTTCAGGCAGTAGCCCGAGGCCTTGATGGCCATACGGCCGTCCGCCAGCTTGACAGATGTGTTGCCGCCGCCGCCCTGCACATAGTCCGCACGCGCGCCAAGTGCCTGCGACATCCGGGCATAGTCGGTGAGCTTTCCCTGATTTTTCTCCAAAAACGTCATACGGCCCCTCCTCAGCGAATCATAAAGCGCGTCCTGCCGGTTTCCAGCAGCTCATGCAGATAACCGATGAGCAGCGGGGGCGCGGCGATATAGGAGTCGATGGTGTCGCCGCCCCGGTGGTTCGTGATGGTGATGTTGTCCAGTTCCAGCAACGGATAGTGCTCTGGCAGCGGCTCGACCGGGAATACGTCAATGGCCGCCCCCATGATCTGCTGCGTTTTCAGCGCCGTGTTGAGCGCATCCATATCCACCAGCACAGCGCGTGCCGTGTTGATGAGCCACGCTGTTTTCTTCATCTTGGCAAATTCCGCCGCGCCGATCAGCGGCGGCGCGTCTGCCGGAATGCGGCCATGCAGCGAAATGATGTCCGACTGCGCCAGCAGCGCGTCCATGGAAACCGGCACACACCCCACCGCCTCAATAGCCTCCGCCGGAACAAATGGGTCGGATACCAGCACCGTTGTGCCAAACACACGCAGGCGCTCCGCCACGAGCCGTCCGATCGTGCCAAATCCGACAAGGCCGACCTTGCAGTTGCGCAGCTCCGGAATGGCGGCAGAGTCAGGATACTTTTCGCGCCAGACGCCGGACTTCAGCGCATGGTCCGCGCGGGCGATGTTGCGCAGTTCACAAAGCATGAGTCCGATGGTATACTCCGCCACGGCATACGCGTTGTGCGCCGGGCAGTTGATGATGGTAATGCCGCGGGCCTTGGCAGCCTCCACATCGATGTTTTCCACACCGCCGCGCGCTGTGACGATGTATTTTAGCTTCTTTGCCCGCTCAATGAGCGTTTTCGGCACGGGGCACAGGTGGATGAACAAAACCTCCACATCACCGATGGCCGCTTCGACCTCTGCCGGAACGGGATGATACGTCGAATACTCCGTTTCCATGCGGCGAATAAGGTCGCGCACGTCGTTGCGCGGCATATCCTCCAAAAACGGCAGGCTCTCATAGCTGGTGAACAGCGGGTCGTTTTCCAGCGCCATGTCAAAATATTTCCGTGGGACCATGCTGTCGCCAACGGCAAGGCACTTCATGTTGTTCGCTCCTTTGTGTTATTTTTTGTAGTTCAAAAATAACACAAAGAAACATTATTTTTCAATATTTGCGTTTGAAGTTGACAAACTACGCGTATCAGTGCTAGAATATCGCAAAAGAACGCACAAAAGCGCAAACAGGAGGCCGCGTTATGTTCAAACAGGAGCGTCATGAACAGATCCTGCAAATTCTAACAGAAAAACGCCGCGCCACAACGAACTATCTTTCCGAAAAGCTCTTTGTCAGTCCTTCCACCATCCACCGCGATCTGGAGCAGCTGGAAAAGCAGGGTTTTGTGGATCGCTATTACGGCGGCGCGCTGCTCTCAAACCGCACCATTCAGGTGCCCCCCATTGAACTGCGGCAGCATGAAATGTCCGACGCCAAACAGCGCATCGGCCGCGCGGCACGCAAGCTCGTGCGCGAGGGCGACACCATTTTTATTGACGCTTCCTCCACGTGTCTGTGTATGCTGGCGCATCTGACGCACATCGAGCGCCTGACCGTTATTACAAACAGCCAGCGCGTTACAGAGCTGCTGGCCGACAGCCCATTTGCGCTCTACTCCACCGGCGGGCAGCTGCTGCGCAATTCCATGGCGTTTACAGGCCGCATGGCAGAGGATTTTCTGCGCAAGGTCCACATTGAAAAATATTTTTTCTCGTTTCAGGGCCTGTCCTCCGACGGTGTGCTCTCCGACGGCGACGAGCCGGAAAACCGCATCCACCAGGTCCTTCTGCAGCAGCAGGGGCTGAAGATCGGCCTTTGCGATGGCAGCAAGTTTGGCCAGCGGCTGCTGCACAAAATCTGCACGCTCGATCATCTGGACTACTTTGTCAGTGACCGCTCGCTTGTAGACTTTATAACCGTGCCGATGCAGGACCGGCCCGTGTTTCTGCGCGCCTGAGCATTGGAAAAACCCCGGCTGTTTTTGTAAACAGCCGGGGCTCGCAAATCATCAAAAAAGCCTCGCAGAGTTCGCGCCCGCAGGCGCGAAAAAAGTCCGGATCATTTTCGGCGGCGGCGTGTACGTCGCCGAAAATACTTTACGTCATGCAAGTTGCGTGAGCCTCCAAGAGCACAAGCTATGCGCAG
>CAKTXB010000002.1 GCA_934630555.1 uncultured Oscillospiraceae bacterium | reverse complement strand
CAAAGGTCACGCCGTCCTGGAGGGCCAGGGCCAGCTCATGCTCGTCGGCGGGCATGTACTTGCGGGTCCGGCGGTAGACCAGCGTCACGTTCTTGGCGCCGCTGCGCTTGGCAAGACGGGCCGCATCCATGGCGGTGTTGCCGCCGCCGATGACCACGACATGGCCGAGCTTGCCGCCCTTACCGGCCTTCATTTCCTCCAGCCAGCCGATAACGCCGCGGACGTTGCCGGGGATGCCCAGCTCGCCCGCCTGCCAGGCGCCGGTGGCCATGAGGATGTGGGTGTAGCCCATCTTCTTGAGCTCGGCCACGCTCGGGGCCGGAGCGCCGCACTTGACCTCGACGCCGAGGCGCTCCATGAGCGCGACGTCCTTGTCGAGCGCTTCATCGGAGATCCGGAACGCGGGGATCACGTAGCGCGGCACGCCGCCGAGCTTTTCTTCGCGCTCGAAGATCGTGGTCTGCACGCCGCCGCGGGCCAGGAAGTAGGCCGCAGCGATGCCGGTCGGGCCGCCGCCGATGATCGCGGCCTTCTTGCCGGGCAGCTTTTCAGTGGGCCGGATGGAGGCCATCAGCGCGTCATAGCCGTGTGCGGCGGCGACAAGCTTGGCGTCACGGATGTGGACGGATTCCTCGTAGAAGTTGCGCGAGCACTTGTTCTGGCAGCGGTGCGCGCAGATGGTGCCGGTGATGAACGGCAGGGCGTTCTTTTCGGTGATGAGCTTGAGAGCAGGACCATACAGTCCGCGGCGGCAAAGTTCGATGTACTCCGGGATGTCCTGATGGATGGGGCAGCCGCCCTTGCAGGGCGCGGTGAAGCAGTCGATGAGCGGCACAGGATCTGCCGACTTGCGCGCGGGGATGGGCTTGATGGGCTTTAAGTGATGTGGGTCTTTGTGCGAAGCGGCGCTCAGCTCCGCGATGGCGGCGGAGTCGGTGCCGGCGAAGCGCGCGTAGGGCAGGGGCTCGACCTTTTCGACCATCTGGGCCAGACGGTTGTAGCCGCCGGGCTTGAGGATGGTGGTGGCCACGGTGATGGGCCAGATGCCGGCGGCAAAGAGCTTGTCGCAGTTAAAATACTCCGCGCCGCCCGCGAAGGAGATGCGCAGCTTGCCGTTAAACTGGCGGGAGATGCGATTGCACATCTCGATGGTCAGCGGGAACAGGCTGCGGCCGGACATATACATTTCATTTCCGGGCAGCTCGCCGCGCGTGGTATCGACGGGGAAGGTGTTGGAGAGCTTGAGGCCGAATTCCAGACCCTTCGAGTCGGCCAGTGCCTGCAGACGCTCGAACATGGGCACGGCGTCGGCCCACTGGAGGTCTTCATTGAAGTGGTGCTCATCAAAGACGATGTAGTCGTAGCCCATGGAGTCAAGGATGGTGCGGGCCGTCTTGTAGCCGAGGATGGTGGGGTTGCACTTGACGAACGTGTGCAGGTGCTTTTCCGTCAGCAGATAGGACGCGATGCGCTCAATTTCCTGCGGCGGGCAGCCGTGCAGCGTGGACACCGTGACAGAGCGCGACACGCGCGGGGAGATGGACGCGATGAAGTCCTTTTCCGCCGGGAACAGCTCCGTGAGCACGGCGAGGCACTCTTTGAACTGCACGGTGCTCGTGGCGTCCATCATGCCGTCAATATACGTGTTGACCTTGTCGCCCTTGATGCCTTCCAGGTCGTAGCCGACGGACATATTGAACACGAAGCCGTCCGGGTCGCCAAGGCCGTAGACTTTGGAGAGGATCTTCAAAGCACACCACGCTTTGATGTATTCATTCATGGCCTGCGGGATCTCAAGCTCCGTGGACCATTCCTGGTTATAGCCCTCGTCATCGGCGAGGATGCAGGGGCGCGGCACACACGCGGCCAGCTCCGCGCCGTCCATCTTCTGCACGGTCTTGACCTCAAAGAAGCGTGCGCCGGCAAAGTAGGCGGCGATGATGTTCTGGGCCAGCTGGCTGTTCGGGCCGGCGGCCGGGCCAAACGGCGTTTCGATGCGCTCACCGAAGATGGGCAGCGTTTTGCCGCTGGCGTGATAGGCTTTATGAACGCCGAAGATGTCGCCCGTGGCGGCATACTCGGTGGTGATCCAGTTCATGAGCGAACGGAAGGGAATGGGATACATTTTTTCGGACATGAAAATACCTCCTGCTTTTGTTGATACGATCCGGTTCAGGTTGACGCGCAGCTCAGTAGGTCCTGTGATTCAGCTCCCCCCAGAGCTTTTTCGCAGCTTCGAGGATGTGCGCGTTTTCGGCTTCTTCATCGATACCGACGAGTTCACGGTCCTTCATGAGGATCTTGCCGGCGGCAATGGTGGTGCGGCAGAGCTTGCCGGTCATGCCAAAGAGAATGTGACCGTCGATGTTTTCGTCACTGAACGGGGTGAACGGCTTGTAGTCCATGACAATGATGTCTGCCGCTGCGCCGGGCTTGAGCACGCCGAGCTGGTCGGGGAAATACTTTGCGCCGATCTTGGCGTTGTTTTTAAAGAGCATATCCGTGACCTCGCACCAGGCAACATTGGGCAGGCACGCATTGAGGCGCTGGACGCACAGCGCGGCCTTGAGCGACTCGATCATATCGTTCGTCCACGCATCCGTGCCAAGACCGAGCAGGATGCCGTTTTTGCTCAGCGGCAGCACCGGGCAGACGCCCACGGCGTTGGACATATTGGACTCTGGGTTGTTGACGACCATGGTGTTGGTGTTTTTGATGAGCTCGATCTCCGCCGGGTTCACGTGGATGCAGTGGCCGAGGATGGTCTTGTCGCCCAGAATGCCGTGGTCATGCAGGCGCTGGACGGGGCGGCGGCCATAGTTTTGCAGGCTGTCGTAGACGTCGTTCATGCCCTCAGACACGTGGATATGATAGCCTGTGCGGCCGTTGTTGGCCGCGACCATGCGGTCAAAGGTCTTATCGGAGATGGTGAACAGCGCGTGGCCGCCGAACATGGCCGCGAGCATGGGGTCTTTGTGCTGCTGGCAGTAGGTGATCCAGTCGGCGTTTTCCTGCACGGCCTGAATGCTCTTTTCCTCACCGTCACGGTCGGAAACCTCATAGCACAGGCAGGAGCGGATGCCGAACTTTTTGGCGCTTTCGCCGATCTGGAACAGCGAGCCGGGAATTTCGCAGAACGAGGCGTGATGGTCAAAGATGGTGGTGACGCCCTGTTTGATGCAGTCGATGTACAGCGCGTCTGCCGAGGCGCGTGTGCCTTCAAGCGTCAGCTTGCGGTCCATGGCCCACCACGTGCCGTCGAGGACTTCATAGAAATTCGTGGGGTTATTGCCCACGATGGACAGACCGCGGGCCAGCGCGGAATAGATGTGCGTATGGGCGTTGATGAACGCCGGCATGATCACGCCGCCCTTGGCGTCCACGATCTCTGCCTGCGGATACTGCGCGCGCAGCGCTTTTTCATCGCCGACGGCGACGATCTTGCTGCCGTCAAAGACGACGGCGCCTTTTTCATAATAGCCCGGCGCGTCGGGATCACGGGTGATGAGCCTGCCGTTTGTGAGAATATACATTCTGTTTCCTCCTTTTTACGATCCACCGTCACCCGGGTAACAAAAAATGTTTCAGACCGTCTGGTCTGAAACACTCAAGCGTTGAGCCGAGTGATAGTTGCAGCCCGTGTGCGAAACACTTCCTTACAGCTACCAATCTTAGATTTTGAAGCAGCATCGAACAGTGCGGCAATGCGGCCGGCAATGTCCTGTTGTTCTCAGCTGCTTCTATTATAAAAACTTGCGGCGAAAAATTGAAGCGGTATTTTTTACAAAAATGCACGGCAAAAATTCAGCAATTTGTCAAGGGCGTGCGCTTGCGGGCGGCGCCATGGGGTGCTATAATGCGAAAAAACGCGCTGGGAGGCGGATTTTATGGACATTACGGTGCGGGCGTATATGCCGGCAGATCTGCCGGCCATGATCGACATCTGGAACGAGGTCGTGGAGGATGGCATTGCATTCCCGCAGGAGGAGCTCTTGAATGCCCGGACGGGCGCAGAATTCTTTGCTGCGCAGACGTACAGCGCCGTGGCTGTGGGGGCGGATGGGCAGGCATATGGGCTGTACATTCTGCACCCGAACAACATCGGACGGTGCGGGCACATTGCGAACGCGAGCTATGCGGTGCGCGGCGCGGCACGCGGGCTGCACATCGGCGAAAAGCTGGTGACGGACAGTCTGCGGCAGGCCAAAGCGCACGGGTTCGGCGTGATGCAGTTTAACGCTGTGGTGGCCACGAACGTCCACGCGCGGCATTTATATGAGCGGCTGGGCTTTGTGCAGCTGGGCGTTATTCCGAAGGGCTTCCGCATGAAGGACGGGCATTATGAGGATATTTGCCCGTATTATCACATCCTGTGAGCGTTGGGATGGGTATGAACGATGTAGTTGTGTACGTCCATGGGAAGGGCGGCAGCGCGGCGGAGGCAGCGCACTATGTGCCGCTGTTTCCGGGGCGTGATGTGATCGGCTTTGACTACCACGCGCAAAATCCGTGGCAGGCGCGCAAAGAGTCCGGATCATTTTCGGCGGCGGCGTGTGCGTCGCCAAAAATACTTTTTTGACACGCTCAACATGATGCACTGGGCCGGCGTTACGGAACAGATGCTGGCAGAACGGCAGGAGAGCCAGACAGACTTTGGCGAAACGCTGTCGCGGCAGTATCTCAGCGATGTGCGGGCACATCCCATTCACTGGCGCGTGCCAACGCAGATCCTGTACGGCGAACGGGATGCACTGACCGCACATTCGGACATCACAGCCTTTGCGCAAGCGCACGGCGCAGCGCTGAGCGTCATGCCGGGCGGGGAGCACTGGTTCCACACAAAAGAGCAGATGCAGTTTTTGGACGGCTGGATCCGCACAGCTTTGTAATAGGACAAAAACAGGAACAGACCCCGTATGCTGCATACGGGGTCTGGCTGGTCATGATACGTTCAGGTAGGCATCGCATTTCCGGCGGGCCTGCTCGGCGATGAGAAACTCGTCTATTCCGGTGAGATGGCCCTCCTTGACGCAGATCTTGCCGTGGACCACGGTGTAATCGACCGGGCCGCGGACGCCGACGGTGGCGAGAACGGATCTGGGGTCGTAGCACGCGCCGGTCAGTTCCAGCCGGCGGGTGTCAATGAGAAAAAGATCGCAGCACTTGCCCTCAGCCAGCTGGCCGATGTCGTCACGGCCCAGAAGACGCGCACTGCCGCGTGTGGCCATTTTGAGCACATCATAGCCGCTGGGGGCGGCCTTGCTGGAATGCAGGCGGTGCAGCAGGAACGCGGTGCGCAGCTCTTCCATGAGGCTGGAGCCGTCGTTGGAGGCAGAGCCGTCCACGCCGAGGCCGACGGGCACACCGAGCTTCAGCATCTCCGGGATCCGGGCCACGCCGGAGGCGAGCTTCATGTTGGAGATGGGACAGTGGCATACGCCGGTGCCGGTTTCGGCCAGGAGCTTCAGCTCCTCGTCGTTAAAGTGGATGCCGTGGGCAAACCAAACGTCGGGACCGGTCCAGCCAAGCGTCTGCATAAAAGCCAGGGGGCGCAGCCCTTCGCGCTGGAGCATATAGTGTTCTTCGTCCTTGGTTTCGCACAAATGAGTGTGCAGGCGCACACCGTATTGCCGGGCAAGAATGGCACTCTGGCGCAGCAGCTCCGGCGATACGGAGAACGGCGAGCACGGCGCAAGCGCCAGCCGGTGCATGGAGCCGAACGAGGCGTCGTGATAGCGCTCGATGAGGCGCTGGCTGTCGGCCATGATCTCGTCCACCGTCTGTACGACGGAATCGGGCGGCAGGCCGCCGTCTTTAACGGACAGGTCCATGGAGCCGCGGGAACAGTACATCCGGATGCCGAGCTGCTCCGCCGCTTCCAGCTGCGCGCCAATGAGGTCGCCGCTGTGCTGCGGGAAAACATAGTGGTGGTCAAAGCAGGTGGTGCAGCCATGCTTCATGAGCTCTCCCATGCCGGTGAGTGAGGAGAGGCGGACAACATCGCAGTCAAGATTTTTCCAGATCTCATAGAGCGTTTTGAGCCAGTCGAACAGCTCCATGTTCTGCACCTGCGGCAGGTTGCGCGAGAACTGCTGGTACAGGTGGTGGTGTGTATTGACAAGACCGGGATAGCAAAGCATATGGCTGCCGTCGAGGACCACGTCAGCACGCAGGCGCGGCGACTGGCCGATGTGGCGGATGACACCGTCCTCACAGTAGAGGTCCACGTGTTCGAGCACACGGTCCTGGTCATCACAGGTGACGAGGGCTTGGATGTTTTGGATGAGCAGTGTTTTCATAGACGTCCTCCGCAGATTTGATGCGCCTATTATAGTCCGAAAGCGGCAAAGCTGCAAGCCGGTTTTGATGTGACAGAGATTTTTGCGGTTTTCACAGAAAAAATGAAAAAGCCTCTTGCATTTTTAAAGAGGCTGTGCTATTATACTTTAGCGCGTTGAGCGCGGTACGCGCCGGTAGCTCAGTTGGATAGAGTGACTGGCTACGAACCAGTAGGTCGGGGGTTCGAGTCCCTTCCGGCGTACCAAAAAATTCCCGTTCCCGTTTGGGAACGGGAATTTTTTTCGTAAAGCCAGGACTCGAACAGGACGGCGGCGCGCACGCCGCAAAAAACATACCAGTGGTATGTTTTTTAGTCCGCGGACTCGCAGTCCCTTCCGGCGTACCAGGATCGGCAATGCTTTTGCATTGCCGATCTTTTATTTTGTATTTGAAAAGATCGGGCAGGCGGCCAATGTGGCTGCCTGCCCGGTTTTTATGGTTAGAAAATGAGAGCCAGCAGGAGGCCGGCTGCGGCGGAGGCGGCGAGGATGGCGATGGGGCTGGCACGGAATTTGCGCAGGGCAAACAGTGCCGCCAGAAAGATCAGGACTGCGCGCCAGTTGAGGGCGGCGAGGGCATAGATGCCGGACGGGAACAGGGCCTGCAGGAGGATCGTAAGTCCTGCCGAGGCGATGAGCGCTACGACGACGGGGCGCAGCGCGCCAAGTACGTGGTCCACGGCGCGCAGAGAACGCCAGCGGCGATAGGCCCAGGCGAGGATGGACACGAGAATGCATGAGGGCAGGATGCTGCCGAATGTGGCGGCGAGCGCACCTGGCAGGCCCGCAATGCGCGTGCCGACAAATGTGGCGGCGTTGATGGTGATGGGGCCGGGCGTCATTTCGGCAATGGACACGAGGTCGGCAAATTCGCCGGTCGTGAGCCAGCCATGCAGCGTGACGGTCTGCGCTTCGATCATTGGCATGGCTGCGTAGCCGCCGCCAACAGAGAAGAGGCAGATCTGAAAAAAGCTCCAGAAAAGCTGGAGATAGATCATGGCCGCGCCCCCTTCCGCCGGTCCAAAATGGCGAGGATAACACCAACGAGCGCGCCGGCGAGGATGATGAGCACAACGTTCACATTCGTAAAGAAGCACACGCCGAACGCAAGGAGCATGAGCGCGATGTGCAGCACAGAGCGGGTTTTGACGATTTTGGCGCCCAGCGTGAGTACCACGTCAAAAATAACAGCGGCGACACCGGCCTGCATTCCCTTGAGCGCAAGGGAAACATAGCGGTTTTCGGCAAATGCGGCATAAAAACAGGAAATAAGGCTCAACAGCACGAGCGGGGGCAGAACGGCACCGAGCACGGCTACGAGCATTCCGGCAAGGCCGCCGACGCGCCAGCCGACCTGAATGGCGGCGTTTACGGTGATGGCGCCGGGGCAGGATTGGGCCAGCGCCGTCATGTCGAGCATTTCGTCCTCACTGAGCCAGTTGAGCTGCTCGACAAATTTGCGCTGCATGAACGTGACGATGACAAAGCCGCCGCCGAAGGTGCAGGCACTGATATAGAGCATGGTATAAAACAGCGTCCAGAGCGTTTGGGCGCGGGGTCTGCGCGGCATGACGACACCTCCTTCTGGATAGCATATGCTGCGGAGAGAGAAAGCGCGCCCGCCGTGCAGGCACGGCGGGCGGGAAAGGCAGAATTATTTTGTGCCAAAGATACGGTCACCCGCGTCGCCGAGGCCCGGCACGATATAGCCGTGCTCGTTGAGGCACGCATCGACTGCGCCGCAGTAGATCTCCACGTTGGGGTGGTTCTTTTCAATGAGCTGAATGCCGACGGGGGCGGCGACGAGCACCATGAGCTTGATATTGGTGCAGCCGCGCTTTTCCATCTCCGTGATGGCAGCATCGGCAGAACCGCCGGTGGCGAGCATTGGGTCGACGATCATGACCTCGCGCTCGGCGATGTCCTTGGGCATTTTGCAGAAATAGACGTGCGGCTCGAGCGTTTCTTCATCGCGGTACATACCGATGTGGCCTACGCGGGCGGACGGCATCATGCGCAGCACGCCGTCGACCAGGCCAAGACCGGCGCGCAGAATGGGCACGACGGCGATCTTCTTACCGGCCAGTGTGGGCAGATCGGCCTTGCACAGCGGCGTTTCGACTTCTTTTGTTGTGAGCGGGAGGTCACGCATGGCCTCATAGGTGATGAACATACCGACTTCGGAAACCAGCTCACGGAAATCCTTGACACTGGTATTTTTATCGCGCATGATGGTGAGCTTATGTGCAACAAGAGGATGGTCCATAACGTGTACTTTCGGTCCAAATTGATTCTGGCTCATGTGAAACTCCCTTTCCGTCTATTCATTTTTCAGCTTTTCTATGCGCGCGCGTTCCGCCTGCGACAGGCGCAGATAGTTGGGCGCGAGCGCTCCGGCATCGCCGGGCTGGCCGACGAGGATCTGCTGCTGCGCGCACAGCGCAACACCTGCGGCGCGTTCGTGGCGCAGGTGTTCAGGCAGAAGATGCAGGCCGGTGTTATTTTGTCCGAGTGCATTATAGCACAAAGACGCGCCATCGCCAACCAGAAAAACAGGTTTTTCGAGTTTTTTGAGAAAAGCGCACAATTCCTCCACACAGATGGCGCAGTCCGCCAGCAAAACGGACAGATTTCCCCCCTGGACGGCGTAGACGGCAGTGTAGACCTGCTGACGGCGGGCATCCATGCAGGGGCAGAACACGCCGTCACAGAGGGCGACGTTGCGTACCATGGCTTCCAGCGTGGACACGCCGTAGCAAGGGATCTGCCGGCCCCAGCTCAAGCCTTTGGCCGCAGCCACGCCGATGCGCACGCCGGTGAAGCTGCCAGGCCCGGCGGCCACGGCCACGGCGTCTATATCCTGCACGGTACGGTCACAGTTATGCAGCAGATCCTCAGCCAGCTTTAAAAGCGTCCGGCTGTGGGTAAGGCCGCTGTTGACGAATGCCTCGGCCAGAAGCTGACCGTCAGACAAAATGGCTGCGCTGGCGGCCTTGGCGGATGATTCAAAGGCCAGAATATTCAAGCGGCTCACCTCCTGTGATGGTGATGCGGCGGCAGTTATCGCCGCCCGGGGCGCGCGCGATGCGCACAGTGATGGGAGCCTCCAGCGCGTCCTGCACGTTTTCGCTCCACTCCACGGCGCACACACCGCGCTCAGCCAGATAATCCTCCCAGCCGATGTCGAACAGCTCATCGGCGCCGTGCAGGCGGTACATATCGAAGTGGAACAGCGGCAGGCGGCCGGTGCGGTATTCATTGACGATGGTGTATGTTGGACTGGTCACGGCGTCGGTGACGCCAAGGCCTTCGGCCAGACCGCGCGTAAAGGCGGTTTTCCCTGCGCCAAGGTCGCCCAGAAATGCGATGACCTCGCCGCCGTGCAGCGTTTTGCCAAGCGCCGCGCCGAGCTGCTGCGTCTGCTCGGGGCTGGTTGTGATGTACTGCATAGAACATTTCACGCTCCTCGTGATCCTGCGCCTATCCTACCACATTCTGCCCGGTTTTGCAAAGAAACTTTACAGCGCGGCGCGAATCTGCTACAATATACTGCATTCCAGACAAAACACGGTGAAAGGAGGCGGGGCGATGCAGGCGATATTCCGGGCCATTCGGGAATTCGTGCGCAAGGCGGACATGGTGCTTTTGCTGCTGTGCGTGACGGCAACGATCTTTGGCATCGTTATCATATCCAGTGCGACGAATTATCTGGGCAGCGGCCATTTTGTGCTGATCCAATCGGCGGCGCTGGTGCTGGGCATTATTTTATATGTTCTGCTGACGCTGGTGGATGTGGACATCATTGCCGAGCGGCGGGAGCTGCTGCTGGTGTTCTGCGTGTTGTTCATTGGAATGCTCCGCTTTTTCGGCGTGGAGGGCCAGACGGGCAACAAGAGCTGGCTGGCGTTCAGCTTTTTGCCGTTCAACATTCAGCCGGCGGAGATCTGCAAGGTCTTGTATATCATCATTCTGGCCAAGACGATGAGCGTGAAGCAGAACCGGCTGTCGTCGCCGCTGGTGGTGGCGCAGCTGGGCGGCGTTACGGCGCTGCTGGCAGGGCTGATCATCGTGGTGTCGTATGACGACGGCGTGGCGCTGAATTATCTGCTGATCTTTGTGATCATGCTGTTTGTGGGCGGCGTGAACATTGTGTGGTTTCTGGCCGGCGGCGGCGCGCTGCTGGCATTGTCGCCTATCATCTGGACACGGTTTTTGGACAGCTATCAGCGTGAGCGCATTCAAGTGCTGTTTGACCCATCGATTGACCCGAGCGCGCGCGCAGTGCGCTGGCAGATGAACCGAAGCCTGCGGATGCTGCAAAACGGCGGCGTGACAGGGCAGGGGCTGCGGCACGGCACCATGGTGCAGGCAGGCCTGCTGCCCGCGCAGCACACGGATTTTATTTTCTCGTCTGCGGGCGAGGAGCTGGGAATGCTGGGATGCCTGCTTATTTTGCTGCTGCTGGGCGCCATTATTGTGCGGTGCGTGTATGTGGGCATCAAGTCCGGCAACTATATGAACCGGCTGATCTGCGTGGGCATTGCCGGTATGCTGTTTGCGCAGGTGGGTGTGAATGTGGGCATGTGCCTGGGCGTGTTCCCGGTCGTGGGCCTGACGCTGCCGTTTTTCAGCTATGGCGGCAGCTCCATCGTGACCATGTTCGCGGCCATGGGGTTTGTGTCCGGCATCAATATGCGCCCCGCACCGGACTCGAACGCACGGTATATCCGGCCAAAATATTAGCAGAGCAGAGAACGCCGCGGCTGCGGCGTTCTTTTTTTGCATATTTCGGTGGAAATAGCAGACACTACCACTGTCATTTCAGTTACAGGAGGTAGTTTCTTTGAAACGGGTATCTTTTTTGCGCCGCGCGGCGGTGCTGTTGGCAGTCTTGATGCTGTGCGGGGCGGCGGCTCTGGCGGCGGATGTCCATCTGGCACAGGACAGCGTGTATTGCCTGTCGCAGAGCGACTTTGCCCCGGCAGGGGCACAGCTGGGCGGCATTTATGTGGCTGATGTGCCGTCACAGGCCGTGTGCCGCGTGGTGTATGGCACACGGAGCATCTGCGCGGGCGACGTGCTGCCGTGCAGCGCGCTGGATGAACTGGCGCTGCAAAGCGTGGGCGATGTGCAGATGGAGTGCGCGCTCGTGTACCGGCCCATTACGCAGGAGGGCCTTGGACTGCCGCAGCAGCTGTCACTGCGGCTGACGGGCAGCCGGAACACCGCGCCGGTGGCGCAGGATGGAACACTGGAAACGTATAAAAACATTGCCCGGGAGGGCGCCGTGAGCGCGCAGGACGCCGAGGGCGACGCACTGACCTATCAGCTCGTGCGGCAGGCCAGACGTGGTGAAGCAGAACTGGCGGCAGACGGCACGTTTGTGTATACGCCAAAGGAAAACAAGGTCGGCAAGGACAGCTTTACGTTTACAGCCACGGACGCGGCGGGGAACGTGTCGGAAGAGGCGACGGTGAAGATCCGCATTGTAAAGCCCACGGACGCGGCGCTGTATACGGATGTGCGCGGCGCAAGCTGCGAATATGCGGCGATGTGGCTGAAGGAAGCGGGCGCGTATACGGGCCGGACGGTGGCCGGGCAGCTCTGCTTTGGGCCGGAGGAATCCGTTGGACGCGGCGAGTTTTTGACGGCGGCGATGTATGTGCTGCGCATCCAGCCGGAGGACGCGATGCGCACATCCGGCTTTGCCGATGAGCAGGACGCACCGGCGTGGATGCAGCCGTATATCACGAGCGCGCTGAAACTGGGCGCGATCGGTGGGAGCGTGACAGAGGAGGGGCTGCTGTTCCGTCCGGCTGCGGCGCTGACGCGCGCCGAGGCGGCCGTCATGACAGCCAATCTCCTGCGTCTGCCGCAGGAGGATGCGCAGAGCGTATTTGCCGCCGACGGTGAGAGCGCCGTTCCGACCTGGGCGGCCGGTGCGTGTGCCGCGCTGGCTGACGCAGGTGTGGAACTGAACGTGACGCAGGCCGGGGCCATCACCCGCGCCGAGGCCGCGCAGCTGCTCTACGACGCGGCTATGCTCCGGGAAAACAGCTGAGAACAGGCCGCCCAAAGCATTTCGCTGCGGGCGGCCTTGCTGCAAAACTGGAAAATATGCGACGGCCTGTGCGCTGGTTTCAAACAAAAACCCGGCGAAGCGGGTCCTGTTTGAAAAGCAAGCGCCCGGACGGCTTTTGCCGCCCGGGCGCTTTGGGAAAGAGAGAGGTAGCTTATTCAGAGATGCTCTGCGCAAAGCGCATGAGGATCACAGCGGCTTCCGCGCGGCTTGCCGTGCCCTGCGGGGCGATGGTCGAAGCGGTGCGGCCCGTCAGCAGGCCTTCGCTGCACGCCCATGCAATGGCATTGGCGGCGTAGGCGGAGATGGTGCTGGCGTCTGTATAGCCGGTGAGGCTGGCCGCGCTGGCGACATCATAGCCCTTATAGGCTGCGTAGCGGCAGAGCATGGCGGCCAGCTGCTCGCGGGTGATGCTGGCGTTGGGAGCAAAGCTGGCGGCGCTGACGCCCTTGACAATACCGGCGGACACGGCCCAGCGGACTGCACTGTCATACCAGCTGCCGGAAGCGACGTCGGTGAAGGACACGCTCTGCGAAACGGCGGGGCTGCCCTCCAGACGGTACAGCAGCGTTACGAGCATGGCACGGCTGACGTTGTCGTTGGCGTTGAACTTGCCGTTTGTGCCGTTCATGAGGCCATTTTCAGTGACATAGTCCACAGCCTCGGCATACCATTCGTCACCGTCCACATCGGAGTAGCGCTTCGAGGCGGCGCTTTCTTCGGCATCCTTTCTGGTTTCCTGCACCTTGGATGTGCCGGAAGCAGGGAGCTTTTCAAACTTTGCCACGACGCTGGCCGACGCGGTGATCGTGAGCGTCAGGGTCTCGTCCGTGCCGGCGTCCTGGCCATTGACGGTCCAGCCGGTGAAGGCATAGCCGCTGTTGGCCTTGGCCGTGACGGTCACTTCTGTACCGGATCCGACCGCACCATTGGCCACGGAGGAGGTGATGCTGCCGCCCTCACGGGAACTGGTGGTGGCGTTGAAGAGGATCTGCTGCGCGGTGTAGGCGGCGGTCAGGCTGCTGCTTGTGCCGTCCACAGGCACATTAGCGGAAACAGAGCCGCTTACAAGCGTGAAGGTGTAGTTCTCCTTGTAGTTTGCCATGCCCGGCTCATAGGAGTAGATGACCAGCGCAAGGGTGTGGCCGGCTTCCACTTCATAGACGGTGGGCTGGAGATAGATGGTGTAGCTGTGCGCGGTATCGTCGCCAAGGTCGATCTTGTTCGTGCGCGCAGCGGTCGCGGAATCAAAGCCGGCGTCCGGGTTGGCCAAGTCCATCCAGCCGCGGGTGATGACCTTGTAGGATACATCGGAGGTATTGAGCTTCGTAAGGTCAAAGTTCTTCAGGCCGCCGCCCATCCAGGCAGCGCCCTCACCCAGCGTGGTCTTGCGCACGTAGCTGCCGGCAGTGTTGAAGGCCGGGAAGGTTTCGCCTTCCGGAGCGATGTCCACGAGCATGGCGCTGACCATCAGCGCGTCCTTGCCGGCCTCGGCTGCGCCGGTGCTGGCCTGGAAGGAAACAGCCGTGGTGCCCTTGATGGTGGTGTCGGCGGTGACTTCGCCTGCAAACATGGCGCTGTAGGGCGTCGAGCCGGCGGAAAGAACAGCCTGATAGTTGCTGCGGGTGACGCCAAGGTCAGAATAGGCGCTGGAGATGTCCACACCCGAAGCGGGCGTGTCTGTGCCGGTCACGGTCAGGGCACTGGTGGTATCGTAGCTGGTATATTCATTCCAGACATCGGTGTTGTGGCTGTCCTGCGCGGTGACGGCGGCAAGGTCGGTGTCGATGCCGTTATCTTCACCGTAGAGGTAGTGGCTGAACCACTTGTTGAGGATCTCATCATAGGTGCTGCTCCCGATGTCAAAGACAAGGCCGCCAGCGGGGTAGGTCGGGGTCAGGTGGCCATCCTGGTGCAGGATGATCTTGACATCCTGGCCTGCGGACTGGAACGCATTGTACATCAGCTCAAATTCCTTCGGGCGGACGTTGTAGTCGTTCTGGCCGTGGACGATGAGGGCAGAGCAGCTGATCTTGCGCGGACCGGTCTCGCCGATCGGGCCGGTCTGGGTCGTGTTGGCGGTGTAGTCGCGGATGGCCCAGTGCTCGCCGTAATCGCCGTTCAGATCTTTTTGCAGGTTGTAGATGGTGTAGAGGTAATTGCCGTAAGCGGCCTTGATGCTGTTCCAGTCATCGGCGTCGAGCTTCCGGCCTGCGCAGTAGCCCGCCAGCGCATCGGAGTAAGCGGTGTTGCTGCGGGTGGAGACGCCCTGGGAGTTCGTGTATTCGTACCAGCTGGCAATGCCGGCCACGGGCACGATGGTCTCCAGACCAGCCACACCGGTGGTGGCCAGACCAAACTGCGTGGTGCCGGCGTAGGAACGGCCCGTCATGCCGACCTTACCGTTCGACCAGTCGGCCGAGATCGCGATGTTGGAGGTCTTGTCAGTGTAGGCCACGCGGTCGCCGTGCAGCCATTCAATGACGCACTTGAATGCGTCGATCTCAAGGTCAGTTCCGCAGGTCTCAAAGCCCTCCGAGCCCTTTGTGCCAAGACCGCCGCACTCGACAACGGCAAAGCCGCGCACGAGGTAGTAGTCATACCACTCCAGATCTTCGTAGTCCATCATGGACTCTTCGGGGTTCCAATAGTACCAGTCGGCGGAATCGGCTTGGGCAGCGGCAGTCATGGTGTTGGTCGTGCCAGCCTGCGTGCGGGCTGTGGGCGTGCTGTACATGGAAGCGATGTCATAGTCGCCGCCAACGTACAGGCCGTCCTCATAGCCATAGAGCTCGGTGCAGCCGGTGATATAGGGGCGCGCTTCGTAGATCGTGGCGGCTTTGTAGCTGCCTTCGGCGGCTGCGCGCGGGATCTGCACGAGCGCCTTGACGAGGTCCAGCTTGCCGTCGCCGTCGGTGTCGTAGTTCGTTTCCACGTAGACGCACAGGCGGATGATGTCGTGTCATAGCCTTCGGTCACAGCGCCGGTGGTGTAGGGGAAGACCGGCTGCGCGAGGCCGTTGACAAACAGGGGCTCGGTCGCCTTGCCGCTTGCAAATGCGGCGGTGAGCAGAGCCAGACCGCTATTTGCAGCCAGTGCGGTGAATTCGGCGTCGGTGATCGCCGTGTTGGCCTTTGCAAATGTACGGCCTTCGTCATAGGAGATCATGCCGAGGCTGTCGGCCATGCCGATGTAGTCGCCGGGGTAGGTGCCCAGCTGTGCCTTTGGCATTCCGCTTCCAAGCAGCAGGTAGGCGATCGCTTCGCTCCAGGTCAGTTCAGCTTCGCTGCCATCGGTCAGGCCGGTCACGGTTTTGAAGTCATTACTGAGTGTGCCAAGGCTTGCAACGGTCTTGGCGCTGTTTACCGGGTCGGCTGCCATGGCTGGTACGGCCAGCGAAATGAGCATGGCAAACACCAGCAGCAGAACGGTCCATCGTTTTTTCATTCTTTTACCACTCCATTCTGTTTTGCAAGCCTCAGAGCACCCGACAGGATGCACGGTCACCACGCGCGCACTTTATTCCGGTGACTCTTTAAATTGCTGGTTTCGATTTTCGCATATACGTGCTGAAAAATCAAGAAGCCGCACGAACGGGCGCGATGCGGCGGCAGCAAAGTGCACAATTCCAAGCAGCTGGAAATTCAAGACGTTTTTTTGTAAAAACTTTATAAAGAAAAACGCTGGCACGCCGACATGGATGCTGCAAAATGCTGTTATACTTGAAGCGGAAATTTTAAAATGCGTTTAGAAAACAGAATGATGCGTCTTGCAAAAAATTTAATTTTTGGATAAATGCACAAAAATAATGGGTAGGATTTTGTGCAAGCTACGTTAGCGGTAGATTGCTTTTGCGAAAATGGAAATCAATATCCAGCCGCACGGACAGAAAAAATTTTTGCAAAAGGGGCTTGACATTTGCGTGTGGAGCGAGTAAACTACGCTCAAGTTAAAACTTTAAACCAGTGAAGCGGACGAGTACACAAAGAGTGCGCATTCCCCAGCGAGCTGCTGGTGGTGCAAGGGCAGCGGATGTGATTTTGTGGAATGGACCGCCGAGGGCAGGCTGAACCGGGTGACCGCAGTAGGTTTTGACGGGCTTTTCCCCCGTTACCAAGGAAAGGCGTGTATCGGCACGCCGCGAAGTGGGCGAGAGATCGTCAATTTGGGTGGCACCGCAGAAGTTTCAGACTTTTGTCCCAACAGAACCATGCAAGTGGCTTTGTGGGATGAGGGTCATTTTTTATACCCAAAATGCCGCAAAGGCTGCAAATAATATGAAAAGGAGCTGCTGACCATGCGCACCGAACAAATTCCGTACAAGATCTACCTTTCTGAAGATGAGATGCCGAAGAACTGGTACAACGTCCGCGCGGACATGAAAGTGAAGCCCGCGCCGCTGCTGAACCCCGGTACGGGGCAGCCGATGGGCTATGACGATCTGCGCCCCGTGTTTTGCGATGAACTGATCCGTCAGGAGCTGGACAACGACGACCGCGAGATCCCCATTCCGCAGGAGATCCGTGATTTTTACAAGATGTACCGTCCGTCGCCGCTCGTGCGGGCCTACTGTCTGGAAAAGAAATTACAGACACCGGCGAAAATCTATTATAAGTTTGAGGGCAACAACACCTCTGGTTCGCACAAGCTGAATTCGGCCATCGCGCAGGCATATTACGCCAAGCAGCAGGGCCTGAAGGGCGTGACGACGGAAACGGGCGCGGGCCAGTGGGGCACGGCGCTGTCTATGGCGTGCGCGTATCTGGAGCTGGACTGCAAGGTGTATATGGTGAAGGTGAGCTATGAGCAGAAGCCGTTCCGACGCGAGGTCATGCGCACCTATGGCGCGAGCGTGACGCCTTCACCGTCGGACACAACGGCCATTGGCCGCAAAATTTTAGCGGAGCATCCGGGCACGACGGGTTCGCTCGGCTGCGCCATTTCGGAGGCTGTGGAGGTGGCCACGTCCACGCCGGGCTACCGCTATGTACTTGGGAGCGTGCTCAATCAGGTGCTGCTGCACCAAAGCGTCATTGGCCTTGAAACAAAGGCGGCGCTGGATAAGTACGGCATCGTGCCGGACATCATCATCGGCTGCGCCGGCGGCGGCAGCAATCTGGGCGGCCTGATCTCGCCGTTTATGGGTGAAAAGCTGCGCGGCGAGCGCGACTATCGTATCATCGCCGTGGAGCCGGCCTCGTGCCCCAGCTTTACACGCGGGCGGTTTGCGTATGATTTCTGCGACACCGGCATGGTGTGCCCCCTGGCCAAGATGTACACGCTGGGCAGCAGTTTTATCCCCGCGCCGAACCACGCCGGCGGCCTGCGCTATCACGGTATGAGCAGCATTCTCTCGCAGCTTTACCACGATGGCTATATGGAAGCCGTCGCCGTGGAGCAGACCAAGGTCTTTGAGGCGGCGGAGCTGTTTGCGCGCGTGGAGGGCATCCTGCCTGCACCGGAATCGAGCCATGCCATTCGCGCAGCCATTGACGAGGCGCTCAAGTGCCGTGAAACGGGTGAAGAAAAGAACATTGTCTTTGGCCTGACGGGCACGGGCTACTTTGATCTGGTGGCGTATGAGAAGTTCAATAACGGTGAAATGAGCGATTACATCCCCACGGATGCTGAGCTGGAGGCCAGTTTCGCAAAGCTGCCGAAAGTTCCCGGGCAGGAATAAACGGGATAAAAACATCCCCGCAGCTGCTACAGGCGGCTGCGGGGATGTTTTTATGTCTTATCGGCGGCAGAATGCGGGGAACAGTATTTGCTGAGGGCGGCGTTGGCGGCGCACTGCTCCATGATGGTGATGACATCGTGCGCCAGCAGGAAGCGGACGTTGCGGAGCCTGACCCGGACGAGCTGCGGACGCTGGAACGGCGGACGCAGCGGGAGGAACAGCAGGCAGAGCAGGAGGTGCAAACCAAAGCGCTGACAGCGGACGAGGAGGCACTGGCGCGGTTTGCCGAGCGCAAGGGCTACAGCGACCTTCTGACGAGCTATGTCATTTATGGATACGAGCAATACCACGAAAAAACCGGGAAACCGGTGGAGCAGTACGCCGCCGGCATTGGACAGGCGTATACACAAGGTGCTCAAGGCATGAAACTCCGGGCAACGGAGCAGATGGGCGGGATCTCGCAGGCGGTATTGCAGCAGGCTTATGAAAGCGGAAAGGAGCAAAATGGAAGCAAGAGTCAAAATGACGGCGGCAAACGGGATGCAGGTGTGGATCCCGGTCAGCCGGATAGACGCGTGGAAAAAAGCACAGGAAGCGCAGCGGAGAAACAAAGGGGCGAGCTCAGCGTCCAGGAACGAGTTGGCCTTGAAAATCGCCTCCGCGCTGCGGGGCGAGCAGCCGTAAGCACAAAAGAGCTTGGCATTCAGGCCGGAACGGACGCAAAGACGGCGTGGGAGATCCCGCAGAACATTGCACGGGAGTATCCGGCTTTGCAGAGAGCGGAGCAGACGCTGAAAGAAGCAGGAGCGGAGAACGTGCATTTTGTGACGGGCACGCTGCGGGTGACGAGCGAGAACGGCAAGGCCGTGACGGTGCAGGCCATTACGCAGGGAACAAGCGTTTGGATCAAGGCAAGCGACGTGCAGTACGGCCTGCAGGAAACGGCGGAGCACGAGGCGATGCACCTGCGGCTGGCGGAGGACCCGGGCATGAAGGGCAGGCTTATCACGGCCATTCGGAAGCAGGTGACGGCCACAGAGCTGAACCAGCTGGCGCAGCGGTACAAAGAAGCCTATGAGGGCTGCTATGGCGAGGACATGGACGCGTATCTGGAAGAGATCCTGTGCGATGCCTACGCGGGTATTAACCGCGTCGGGGCGAGGGCAGACCGCTACCAGAGCGCCGTGCGGGAAGCAGCCGGAGAAGCCCAGACGCAGCCGGCAAAGAAAAGCCCGGAGGCCACGCGAGGGCCGCCGGAGAGATACGCCATGGTCGGCTATGGAGAAAATGGACTGAAAACGTATAAAAGCAATTTTGCAGCCGACATGACGACTGTTGAAAAACAGGCGTATATGTACAGGCTTATCAACGATGCATGGGCTGAAAAACCGCTGTCTTTGACGGTACTGGAAAACGGAAAGGAGCGGAAAATCAAAGCGCGGTTTGATGGCGAGGCAAACGGAGAAAAGTTTGCCGGGAAAATGGCGTTTGGAAACCGCCGGGGAAATAGAACAGAACGCCTTGTGACGTTGAATCTCGCAGACGACATATGGGAAATTGCCAGCGAATCCGTATATGACGGAAGCAAAAACGAACATAAGGACACGGAACGGCACAGGGGAACGGAAACTTGGCGATATTTTGTAAACGCGATCAACTATACCGATGCAAAATTCCCGGCAAGAAACGGCGTATATGACTTCAACATTGATGTTATGGAACGGCAGGATGGAGAGTTCGTGTACACGTTTTACATGAAAAAAAGAAGAGAAAGCGCCCCCCAGACTTTCAATGCTGGGGTTGACAGCAAAAATGCCGCCGACGCGATCTCTTCTGCTACCAGTATACGCGCGTCTGAACGGAAAAGTCAAGGAAAATATTCTTCTGCGGCAAGTCCGAAGGACAATGACAAGACGGCGCTTGCGTATTTCGGCAAGACGTATAAGTGGAGCGAGACCGGGTACGTGCTGCTGGATGGCTCGAAGCTGGACTTTTCCGGGCGGCATGAAGGCGGTCCGGGAGGGTACAGATCGGTCGATCACCGAGATATTTCGGACGCGTTTGACGGGGAGATGGGCGACGGCAGCTACACGGGCGGCATGGTGCAGTTCATGCAGGAGGGCAACATCCGCATTTCGCCGGAGAGCGGCGGGATCAACCTTGCAGTCATGCCGACACGGGCGCAGATGGATTCACTCAGCGACTTTATCAGCAAGGAGCGCGGAGAGGTCATTTTGGACATCGACGACGCGAACGGCAACACAGTGTCCAGCACAGAGTATCCGAGGGGAACGCACGCGAACAAGGTGTTGCAGGACATCCGGGAATATTTCCAGAGCGGGAAGACGCCGCAGGTCAGCAGTGCGCCGACGGTGGCGCAGTTCCGGGCGTCGGCTGCGGATATTCAATTCTCTCCAGAAACGCAGGAGCGAGCGCCGGAGCTGACGGACGCAGATGCGCCAGTGCTGAGTGAGGAGGAACGGCAGCGGGAAGCATGGCGGCAGATGACACGCGAGGTGGATGCAGAGGGCGAGCGTCTGCGGGAGCTGGAGCGGCGCGGAAAGCAGTATATGAAGCAGCTGCGCGACAAGTCCGTGCGCGAGCTTGCTAATCCGATGAGCGCGGCAGGATCAGAGCTGGAACGGAAGATCAAGCCGGAGATCGACGACCTGATCGACACCTATCTGCGCACGGGCAGACTGCGGACGAAGAAAATAGAGCACGCATTTGAGCGGGTATATTCCGAAGCAAAGCGGATGAATCGGGAGTTCGCAGAACGATATGCCCCGGTGCAGGAGAGAATACGCCAGACGGCGATCACTTTGACGGCGGAGCAAAAGACAGACCTGACGAATGCAGTTGCAAACGAGCAGGAGGTACGAGCGAGGGCACTGAAGGACCTGTACATTGTGCCAAGCGGCGGCGTGGAAGTGGGAGAGCTGTATTCGCAAATGCGTATCGCAGCGCCGGAGCTGTTTCCGGCACAGAAAACTGAGGCATGGCAGCAGATCATGCAGCTTTCAACGGTGAGCCGAAGAATCGCGAAAGCGGAGATCTTGACGGCAGAAACACGCAGCTCCAATCCGCAGTATTTCAAAGACAACGCATGGGAAGCGTTTAAAGCTACCGTTTTTGAAATGAAGCCGAAGATGCGCGAGGCAAAGGAACACGCGCAGGCGTATGAACGAGATCAGGCGGCGGCCCGGGAGGAAATGCTCCGGCGCGAAGAGGAGACCGCCCGCGAGGATGAAAGACGGCGCGAGGAAGAGGAAGCGGCACGGGATGAGGCGGACGGCGGAAAGGCTTACAGCTATGACGCGCTGCCGACGCGGCCGCTTACAACACAGGGTTCTGCAGAGTGGAGTTCCATAATTTTATTCCTGCCAGACGTTGGCGACGGTGAATGTCAGGAAAACAACATCCCCGTGTGCATCCTCTTTGTCGCGATAGAAATTCGCGCCGTAGCGAACAGCGTCGGCGAGCTTGTGCATCTCGGCGAGGCGGTTTCGGATGGACTCGTTCAGAATGCTTGCACGGCTCGGGATTTCCAGAAAAACAGAGGCGTTCTGCTTGCGCGCATCAGGATCATCTGCTGTGCAGTCTCCGCGCACGGCCTTGGCGACGGCTTCGGCGTGGTCACAGAGCGTTCTGAAGCTGAGATACTTTTCTTCGCTGCGGGTCTTGCCGCAGAAATTTTCCTTGGGGGCCAGAATGGCGGTCATATCGTTGGTGGTCATTTTGAAGGTTCCTTTCTATATGGTTTTTCTGTTGTGCTTGGATGTTTATAATTCTACTCAGATCTTCGGCTTGTACCGCTTGTTTTGCATTTCCTTGACATTTCTTGCGATGATCTTTGCGGCTGCGTCTACGAGGACGAAGCCGCGACGGAGGTCGATGCCGAAATGGGGCTGGAACTCGTGATAATGTACAATAACTGATAGAATGGAAAAACGGCGGAAAGCGTTGGTATATAAGGAAAGCCCCACAATCCAAATGGATCGCGGAGCTTTAAAATTTGGTGGAGCTGAGGGGAATACGAGTCCGCGGGCTAAAAAACAGTCCACTGGACTGTTTTTTGCGGCGTGCGCGCCGCCGCCCTGTTCGATTCCTCCTCATCTCGCGCAGCACCATACACAAGCGCCCACCCGGGGCACGGGTGGGCGCTTGTGTATGGTGGAGCTGAGGGGAATCGAACCCCTGTCCGAAAACAATTTGACAGGACTTTCTTCGGGCACAGTTTGTTATTTACATTCCCTTACCGCGGCGGGAACAAACACCCTTCGCGGCTTGGTAGAGTCATCATGCATGGGCGGGGCAACTCTTACCCGCCGCACGGTCACCACTCAAATCACACCCTAGCCCGGCTCGTGGTCCTTCCGGGGAGGATGGGCGCCTAATCAGGCAGCCAGAGCAACAGTATTGTTGTCAGTTAATTTTAGAAAAATTGCCCGGTTTCAGGAGGTCAGGCACCTCCGCCCGCTTATCCTGCCGCACTGCCCCCGTCGAAACCAGTACAGCCCCATATCGGACCTGCGCGCCGGAGCGCGCAGGATCTTTAAACAAGAAAACTCAGCGGTGATACGGGTCGGGGAGCTTGTCAGGTTCGGGATATTCCGCACCCTTCGTATCAACGCGGATGGTGGCAATCTTCTGCTCATCGAGCGGACGGTCCTGACCATTTGTCTTGACGGCGGCGATCTGATCGACCACATCCAGGCCCTCCAGCACCTTGCCGAAGGCGGCGTACTGACCGTCGAGGAACTCCCCGTCGGCGTGCATGATGAAGAACTGACTGCCGGCGGAGTTGGCCGCCTGCGCACGGGCCATGGACAAAACGCCGCGCTTGTGCGAAAGGTTATTTTTCACGCCGTTGAGCTTGAACTCACCCTTGATGCAGTAGCCCGGGCCGCCCATGCCAGTGCCGCTGGGGCAGCCGCCCTGGATCATAAAGCCGGAAATGACGCGGTGGAAGATAAGACCGTCATAAAAGCCCTTGTTAGCAAGGGAGATGAAATTGCGCACGGACTGCGGCGCTTTGTCAGGATAGAGCTCGGCGACGATCTTGCCGCCGTTTTCCATGGTGAGGGTCATAATGGGATTTTCCATTGTGTGTACTCCTTCGTTTTTATCGTTGCTTCATGGCGCGGTCGATCTGGCGCCTGGCGTCTTTTTTGGCCGCGTCCTCACGTTTGTCATAGAGCTTTTTGCCCTTGGCCAGCGCCAGCTCGACCTTGACGAGCGAGCCCTTAAAATAGACCGAGAGCGGAATGAGCGCGTAGCCATCCTGCTTGACAAGGCCAAACAGCCGCGCGATCTCGCGCCGGTGCAGCAGCAGCCTGCGCGGGCGCAGGGGGTCTTTGTTGAAAATGTTGCCCTGCTCATAGGGCGCGATGTGCATCTGACGGATGAGCACCTCGCCATTTTTGATCTGACACCACGCCTCTTTGAGGCTGAGCGTGCCGGCGCGGATGGATTTGACCTCTGTGCCGGAAAGCTCAATGCCGGCTTCGTAGGTATCTTCAATGAAATACTCGTGCCGCGCTTTCTGGTTGCGGGCCACGATCTTTTTTTCTTCGGACGCCGTGACACACACCTCCTTTGGCACAGAATACAATCTGAATTATAGTTATTGTATCACATCTGTCAAGGGAAATTCCGGTATCTGCAAAAAGCAGGTTGAAAAACGGACGAGCATGGTTTATACTAGAACAAACATTCAAGAATGGGAGGCGGAAGCGGGATGGGGCTGAACAATTTGCCAGTGCAGATGATCGCGTGCTGTGATGCAAACGGCGCCATGCAGCCGCTGCGCTTTCGCTTTGAGGACGGTACGCACGCGCTGCGCACGGTGCAGGTGCGCGAGGTGGTGGACTGCCGGGAGCACAGCTATGTGGGCATTGAGGCGTTTTTCTTTCTCTGCCGGGCGGTGCTGGACGGGCAGGAGAAGCTGTATGAACTGAAATACACCGTCCACACGCACCGGTGGGCGCTGCTGCGGGAGATCTACTGATGGCAGACCGGGTGATTTTTCATATTGATGTGAACAGTGCGTTTTTGTCGTGGACGGCGGCGTACCGCGTGCGCCATCTGGGGCGCAGACCCGACCTGCGGGAGATCCCGGCGGTCATTGCGGGCGACCGCTCGTCGCGGCACAGCATCATTCTGGCCAAGAGCATCCCGGCAAAAAAGTTTGGCATCCGCACGGGCGAGCCGCTGGGAATGGCGCTGGAAAAATATCCGGGGCTGGTCATTGCCGAGCCGGATTACGAGCTTTATGTTGCCGCATCGCGCAGCCTGATGACGCTGCTGCGGGAATATTCGCCGCTGGTGGAGCAGTTTTCCATTGACGAAGCGTGGATGGATATGACGGGCACGGCGCGGCTGTATGGGCCGCCGGTGCTGGCGGCGGAGCAGCTGAAAGACCGCATCCGGCAGGAGCTTGGCTTCACGGTGAACATCGGTATTTCGTCCAACAAGCTGCTGGCCAAGATGGCGGGGGATTTTGAAAAGCCGGACAAGGTGCACACCCTGTTTCCGGAGGAGATCCCGCAAAAGCTCTGGCCGCTGCCGGTGGGTGAGCTGTTCATGGTGGGCCGGGCCACAACGCGGAAGCTGCAGGCCATGGGGCTGGATACGATCGGCCGGCTGGCGCAGGCAGACCCATCGTTTTTGCGCCGCAGACTCGGCAAACAGGGCGAGATACTGTGGCACTATGCCAATGGCCGCGGGATGCCGCAGGTGCGTGCGCAGGCGGAGGCAAATAAGGGCTATGGCAATTCGTTCACCACACCGTGCGATGTGACGACGCAGCGCATGGCGCAGCAGGTGCTGCTGTCGCTGTGCGAAACGGTGGGGATGCGGCTGCGGCGCGACGGGCAGGCAGGGTCCTGCGTGGCGGTGCAGCTGCGCAGCACGGAGTTTGAGGACAGCGCGCGCCAGCGCCAGCTGGGCACGGCCACGAACGTGACGGCGGAGCTGTATCACGTGGCGTGCGAATTGTTTGACGCGCTTTGGGATGGCAAAACGCCGCTGCGGCAGCTTGGCGTGCAGGTGACGCGTCTGCAGGAGGGCGGACAGCGGCAGTACAGTCTGTTTGACGGCGCGGGCTATGACCGGCTGGAGAAGCTGGACAGCGCGGTGGACGCCATCCGTGATAAATTCGGTGAGCAGGCCATTCAGCGGGCAACGTTTCTGGGCGGGCCGGTGGGCAGCATGGCGGGCGGCCTTTCCAGGCACCGGCGCACAGGCGTGACAAAGCCCGTACCCGACCCGGCAGCGGAAAACCGCAAAAAGCACGGCGAGGCGTGAGGACGTTTGACATTGCGCCGGGCAGGCCGTACAATGTTCCAAAAGGAGGGAGGCCGATGGAACAGCTCAGCGCGGCGCTGCCGGCGCGGCTGCTGCCATGGTACGCGCAGAGCCGGCGCGATCTGCCATGGCGGCGCGACCGGGAGGCGTATCATGTATGGCTGTCAGAGATCATGCTGCAGCAAACGCGCGTGGAGGCGGTAAAGGGCTATTATATGCGCTTTCTGGCGGAATTGCCGGACATTGCGGCGCTGGCGGCCTGCCCGGAGGACCGGCTGACAAAGCTCTGGGAGGGGCTTGGCTATTACACGCGCGTGCGGAACCTGCAAAAGGCGGCGCGCGTTATGATGACAGACTTTGGCGGTGTGTTCCCGCAGGCGTATGACGACATCCGCGCGCTGCCGGGTGTGGGCGACTATACAGCCGGGGCCATTGCATCCATCTGCTTTGAGCAGCCGACCCCGGCGGTGGACGGCAATGTGCTGCGCGTGTTGGCGCGGCTGCTGGACGACCACCGGCCGACGGATGATCTGAAGCTGCGGCGGGAATATCGCGACGCACTGGCGGAGATCTATCCCGCCGGGCACTGCGGTGATTTTACGCAGGCGCTGATGGAGCTGGGCGCTACGCTGTGCGGGCCGAACGGCGCGCCGCAGTGCGAAGCCTGTCCGCTGACAGCGCTGTGCCGGGGCTATGCAAACGGCACGGCGGCACAGCTGCCGGTGCGCGCGGCAAAAAAGGAAAAGCGCGTAGAAGAGAAAACGGTATTTGTACTGCGCTGCGGCGACGCGTACGCGGTGCGCAGGCGCGCGAAAACGGGGCTGCTGGCCGGACTTTGGGAGTTTCCCAATGTGCCGGGCCGGTTGGATGCGCAGGCGGCCGTATTGCAGGCTGAGCGCTGGGGCGTGCGGCCGCGGATGCTGTTAAGATCTGCGGAGCGGGTGCATATTTTCACGCACGTGCGCTGGCAGCTGCGATGCTACTATCTTGACTGCGCGGCGCAGTGCCCGGACTTTGTGTGGGCTGACGCGGCACGGTTTGACCGCGATATTGCGCTGCCAACGGCGTTCCGAATGTTCCGGGAGGCAGAAAAAATGTCCGCAGAAACGGACGGACAGGAGGATGCAGGATGACCCTGCGCGAAACAGTCGAACAGTTTTCCCCTGGCTGTGAACAGGAGGAGCATGACCGGCAGCTCATGCTGCACTATATGGACATTTTTCCGCAGCTCTTGACGCGGGAAAACGAGATGGCGCACTTTACGGCCTCCTGCTGGATCGTGTCGCCCGACCAGTCGCGGGCGCTGATGGCCTATCATAATCAGTTTGACTCGTGGGCGTGGCTTGGCGGGCACGCGGATGGGGAAAGCGACCTGCTTGCCGTGGCGCTGCGTGAGGCGCGGGAGGAATCGGGCCTGCGCGCGGTGCGCGCGGTGCAGACAGCGCCGCTGTCACTGGAAATTCTGGGGGTCGACCCGCATGTAAAGCGTGGGAAATTCGTATCGGCGCATCTGCATCTGAACCTGACCTATCTGCTGGAGGCCGATCCCGGGGCGGCGCTGCAGTGCAAGCCCGATGAAAACTCCGGCGTGCGGTGGTTTTCTCCGTGGGAGGCTGTGCAGGCCACGCGCGAGGCATTCATGCGGCCCATTTACCGCAAGCTCATCGAGCGTGTCGCACTCTATTTTTGAACGCCCGGTAGCGCTATTTGTGATACTTGCTGCCCGCCTGAATGGCCTCGGCGCGATAGAGCTGCTCAAGCGCCATGACGCGCGCGAGGTGGTGCGGGAATGTCATGCGCGACATGGACAGGCGGAAGTCGGCCTGTTTTTTGAAGCCGGCGTCCAGCCCGAACGACGAGCCAATGACAAAGCAGGCGCTGCTTTTGCCGCTGGACTTGACCCGCGTCAGCTGCGCGGCCAGCTCCTCCGACGAGCATGGCTGCCCTTCAATGGCCAGCGCGCACACCCAACTGCCGCGCGGGATGCGTTGGCGCAGGGCCTCGGCTTCCCGGGCAAGGGCTTGTGTGATCTGTGCGGCACCCGGTGCGTCGGGCAGGCGCACCTCGGGCAGCTCCACAATGGAAAAATCGGCGTAGGCACGCAGGCGCTTGGCGTATTCGTCGGCGGCGGCAAGGTAGAACTTTTCTTTCAGCTTGCCAACGCACAGCAGCGTGATGGAAAACATGGCACTTCCTCCTGAAATGAACTGGTCTTAGTGTAGCCCGGCGGCGCGGATTTTGCAAGTGCGCGGCGCGCGGGCAAAAATTTTGCAGTTTTTGCTGTTTTTTTCAAGATAGGGCGGCATTGCCGGTTGATTTTGGCGCGGGAGTGCGCTATCATACGAACTATAAGCAGAGGTGCGTCCGCACATCTGCGGAGCAGGATCGCTCCGATTCGGAATTGAGATCGAAGGAGTAATTTGGAATGATCATTACGCAAAAAAAGCCTATTGAAGAGCTGATGGGCCTGGTGGGCGACGCGAAAACCGTTGCCATTATCGGCTGCGGCAGCTGCGCAACGGCGTGCCACACCGGCGGCCAGCCGGAGATCGACGCGCTGACCAAGACGCTGGAAGCAGCGGGCAAGCAGGTCGTGGCCACGACCATCGCGGACTACTGCTGCATGAATCTGGGCGTCAAGAGCAAGATGAAGCCGCTGGTCGCGGCCAAACCGGACTGCGTCATCTGCATGAGCTGCGGCGACGGTGTGCAGTGCGTTGCCAAGAACGCGCCCGGTATCCCCACATATCCGGCCAACAACACCATGTTCCTGGGCGAAGCCGCGCGCTTTGGCGTGTGGGAGGAAGCGTGCCATTTCTGCGGCGACTGCGTCCTGGGTCAGACGGGCGGCATCTGCCCCATCACCCAGTGTGCCAAGAGTCTGGTGAACGGCCCGTGCGGCGGCCAGAAGAACGGTAAGTGCGAGGTCGACTGCAATAACGACTGCGCGTGGATCAAGATCTACAAGCGCCTGCAGGAGATCGGCCAGCCGGAGAAGCTGGGCCAGAGCCGTGCAGACAAGGGTTATAAGAACTTTACCTATCCCAAAACGATCAGCCTGAAGGGGGATAAAAAATGAGCATCCTGAAAGAAGCACTCGAGTCCGGCAAGTTTGGCGTCACCGCCGAGATGGCGCCCCCGAAGGGCTATGATTTTTCTGAGCAGATGGAAGCGGCAAAGCTTCTGAACGGTAAAGTCCACGGTGTGAACGTGACTGATATGCAGTCCGCCAGCCTCAAGGCCTCCAGCCTTGGCCTGTGCATCAAGCTGAAGGAAGCAGGCGTTGAGCCGATCCTCCAGATGACCGGTCGTGACCGCAACCGCATGGCCATCATGGGCGACATCCTGTCTGCCGCTGCGTTCGGTATTGACACGATGCTGGCACTGACCGGCGACCATCCCGTTGTGGGCGACTGCGGCGAGAGCAAGCCTGTCTATGACCTCGATTCCGTGGGCATTCTCAAAATGCTGACGAAGATGGAAGAAACGAACTGCGACTGCGGCGGCAATGAACTGGCCGGCGGCGCACCGAAGTTCTACAAGGGCGCCTCCGTGACCCCGCTGTATGATCCGATCGAGCTGCAGATCAACAAGCTGCGCCAGAAGGTCGAAAACGGCGCCATGTATATCCAGACGCAGGGTATTTTTGATCTGGATATGTTCAAGCGTTTCCTGGAAAAGGTCGATGCGGCTGGTATTAAGACGCACATCATGGCCGGCATCATCCCGCTGAAGGCTGCCGGTATGGCCAGATACATGAACGAGAACGTGCCCGGCATTGCGGTGCCGCAGGACATGATCGACAAGCTGGCCGCAGCGGCTGCCGAGGGCAAGGAAAAGGGCGTCAAGGGCCTGCCGATGCAGCTCGGTATTGAGATGGCGGCAGAGATGATCGCCAGGATCCAGGACGAGAAGCTCTGCGACGGCGTGCATATCATGGCCATCGGCGCGGAGAAGAACGTGCCCACCATTTTGGAAAAAGCCGGTGTGAAGATCGGCTGAGTTCTGCAAATACATATAGAAAACTGCCCCCGACCGCAACGTCGGGGGCAGTTTTTATTGCAGGTCGCGCTGAATGCCGCGGACGATGGCATAGACCTCGTCCATGGTGCTGACAGCGGAAATTTTTTCTTTGTAATAGCCGCTGTAGGCCACGCCGCGCAGATACCAGGCCAGGTGCTTGCGCGCTTCCAGACAGGCGATGTGCTCGCCCTTGTCCGCGCGTGCCAGCTCGATCTGGTGCAGGGCGGTCTGCATGCGCTGCGCCAGCGGGAGCGGTTCGGGGGCGGCCTCCCCGCGGAGCGCGGCCTGTACGCGGGCAAACAGCCACGGGTCGCCGAATGTGCCGCGCCCCAGCATCAGCCCTGCCGCGCCGGTGCGGTTCTTGCAGCGCAGCGCGCTTTCGGGTGAGAATACGTCGCCGTTGGCGATAACAGGGATCTTGACTGCCTCCACCACAGTGCGGATGGCATCCCAGTCAGCCACGCCGGAATAGAGCATGGTTTTCGTGCGGCCGTGCACGGTGACGGCACTGGCTCCGGCGGCCTCTACCGCTTGCGCCAGCGATACGCAGTTCACGCTGCCCTTATCCCAGCCAAGGCGCATTTTGACCGTGACGGGCACAGACACGGCATGGCAGATGCTTTCAATGATGCGCGCCGCCAGCGCCTCATCGCGCATGAGCGCGCAGCCGTCGCCATTGCCGACGATCTTGGGCATGGGGCAGCCCATGTTGACGTCGATGAAATCTGCGCTGCACGCTTCCAGCGCCAGCCCGGCGGCCTCGGCCATGACGCTGGGATCGTTGCCGAACAGCTGCGCGCCGCAAAGGCCCGTGGGCGTTTTATGCAGCAGACGCAGACTTTTCTGGTCATGATAGACGAGTGCGCGGGAGGAAACCATTTCGGTGACGGTGACGGCGGCGCCGTGTTCGGCGCAGATGGTGCGGAAAGCCCAGTCCGTCACCCCGGCCATGGGTGCGAGCACAAGGTCGCCCGCCGCCTGTAATGTTCCGATGTTCATTGCGTTCCCTCCGAATTTCAAGTGTGCTTATCATAGCATATTTGCTGTTCGGGTACAAGAAAAACCGGGGAGCTTGAAGATCCCCGGTCTGCTGTGCTGTCAGTTTGGCCAGACCCAGAAGCTCTTGTCACGCTGACGGTAGAGCTGAATGAAAACCGGCGTGTTGTGCCGGTCCAGGCGCAGTGCCAGAAATTGCAGCATGCCATTGCCATACACAAGTCCGCCGGGCGCATCATCACGGCAGAAAACGTCGGGCAGCGCAAGACCGTTCCACTTGCTTTGCATGGTATGCAGCGGGTCAAAGTCTGTTAGGGGCTTGAGCACGCTTGTATACGGTTCTCCGTCAAGGACCAGCGTGCCGCGCACGCGTGTGCGGGCGAAAAAGCTCCGCTGGAGCGTCAGCTCCATGGAAAGCGGCGCGAGTTCGCCGGTTTGCGGATCTTGCACCGTCAACTCGATGCTGCGGTGCAGCGGCAGATGATAGAAGATCGCGAACAGGATAACTGCGATCACAAGCAGCCTCAGGAATATGTGAAAAGGCGACTTCTTTTTCGTGCTTTCCATGGCGGCACTCCTTATAAAATTGCTGTCAGCAGCCACAAAAGGCCCATGCCGCCTGCGCCGGCGAGGGCGGACAGCAGCCGGGTCGCAAAAAAGCGGCGCAGCGCGCTCTGCGACAGACTGCCGCTGCTGTGCTGCTGCGCGGCCTGCCGCGCCTGCTGAAGCAGCGCATCCTCCGTGACGCCGTCCTTGCCGACGGCGTCGGAACGGACGAAGAAAATGGCCTGCTCAAACAGTGCGTCCTCCGGTGCGCGCACGAGAACGACCTGCCGCGTAACGCCTTTGACCATGACGATCCCTCCCAGGAAAAAGTACTTGTTTCTGGGAAGTATCGCCAGCCTTGCGGCGTGTTAAACGTTTATTTGCTGGGAATATAGGGAAGGTCAGCGATGGAGTCGTCTTCCTCGATCCAGCTCTGCACGGGCACAACAGAGAATTCCGTTTCCGTGTTGCGGATGACCACGCGGGCGATGCCGGCGTTGATGACCATGCGGCGGCACATAGAGCACGACGTGGCATCGCCAAGGATTTTGCCTGTGGCGGCGTCTTTGCCCACCAGATAGAGCGTTGCGCCGATGCATTCGCGCCGGGAGGCGGAGATGATGGCGTTGGCCTCAGCATGGACGCTGCGGCAGAGCTCATAGCGTTCCCCGCGCGGGATCTGCAGCTTTTCGCGCATACAATAGCCAAGGTCGGAGCAGTTTTTGCGCCCACGCGGCGCGCCGTTGTAGCCAGTGGCGACGATCTCATCGCTCTGCACGATGATCGCGCCGTAGCAGCGGCGCAGGCATGTGGAGCGCTCCAGGACGGTTTGGGCAATGTCCAGATAATAATTTTCTTTTTCGATCCTCTGCATAGCGCGGCCCTCCGAACGTGATTTTTTTCAGTATATCACATCGCGCTGCACGCGGCAACTTGCCGAATCAGATTTTTCGTGATAAAATAGCACAAAATGCGGAGGAGGGATGCACGGTGAACAAACGATGGACGGCACTGGTGCTGGCACTGCTGATGCTGTGCGCCGCGGTGCTGCCGGCGTCGGCGGCCGGGGCGGACGATCTGTTTTTTGTGGCCGTGAACGACTCCATCCCGCTGACCATTACCGGGGCGAAGCCGCACTATGCGGCTACGGGGCTGTATGTGCCCTATACGGTGTTTGATGCTGCGCCGGGCGGCGTGGCACAGGCCTATAATGCCGCGGAGCAGACATTGGTGCTGTTCAACCGTTCCGGGCGGCTGGTGTTTGATCTGGACAGTGGCACGGTGACGGACGAAAGCGGCGCGGTGTCGGACGTGCTGACAACGTATCAGAGCGGACTTTTGTATGTGCCGTTGTCGCTGTGCGCGGGGCACTTTGGGCTGCGATATGCGGTGCTGACGAGCAAAAGCGGCTGCCCGGTGCTGCGCTTTACCACAGGCAGCGAGGTCTATGGCAACGATATGTTTCTGGAAAAAGCGGAGAATCTGATCAGCTACCGTATCCAGCTGCACGAGCAGGAGCAGAGCGGTGCGCAGACACAGCCCGGCACACAGCCGGATACGCCTGCACTGGACGAGCCGCAGGAGCAGACAGTGGTATATCTGGCCATTACGAACGCGCAACAGATGCGCACGGCGCTGGATGCGCTGGCAAAGCGCGAGCAGTCGGCCACGTTTTTCCTGACAGCGGCGGAGTTAGAGCGGGACCCGGCGCTGGCACGTGAGATCGTGGCAGCGGGGCAAATGCTGGGCCTGACCGCAGACGCGCAGGCCGAGGACACCGCCGAGGCGCTGCACGCGGCCAACGACGCGCTGGCCGCAGCACTGCACGCAAAGAGCGTGATGGCGCTGCTGACAGCTGCGCAGGCACAGGACATAGAAGGCTATCGTATTTTCACGTCTCCCGAGGGCGAGCAGAGTGCCACACAGATCGTACAGCTGCCGGAGCAGCAGCGTCTGCTCGTGTGCGCCGACGGCGTGGAGAAGCTGCTGGAGGATCTGGAGTTTGTGGACGCTGTGCCGCAGGCTATACGGGAAACAGCGCCCGTGGGATGATTTTGCGCGCCGAAAGGCGCGCTTCTTTTTTGCGCCCCGGCGGGGCGCGCGGGGTGCGGGGCAGAGCCCCGTGGCCCCTTATTTTTGCAACCTTACAGGTCGTGCGGGGGTTTACGGGGCTTCGCCCCGGTGGCTGTTGGTTTTTGCAACCTTACAGGCTGTGCGGGGGTTTACGGGGCTTCGCCCCGGTACCCTGTGGTTTTGGGTTTTGCAACCC
>CAKTXB010000001.1 GCA_934630555.1 uncultured Oscillospiraceae bacterium | reverse complement strand
GTCCCGGTCGAGGCAGCAGAAGCCTGCGAGGTCGTCCCCGCAGGCTTCTTTTTTTTCTCTTCGTCCGGCGCGAACAGATTGCTGATGAATTTGCGAATACCCATGCTTTTCTCCGCCTTCCTTGTCTTTGTGTATTACAGGCCCAGCAGCATCCGCTGCAAGTCCAGGTTTGTCTGGTTCGCGCGGTATTCCGCGTCGTTGGTCACCGTGCCGGGCGCCACGCCCAGGATCCGCGAGATCTGGTTGTCCGCATATCCCAGCGTCTGCAGCAGGGCATAGGCTCTCTCCCACTTCTGCTGCTCCGTCTGATTCGCCAACTCCTGCTGGTTGTAGAAGTTGTTCAGGATCCTGTCCACGTTGTTTTCGTAGTAGCTTTGATAGCCGCTCGCCGCGTTCTGCTGCAATCCCGACAGCTGGCCCAGGTAGTTGTTCTGTGCTTCCAGCCTGTTCTGCTGCAGCGCGCTTTGCAGCTGCTGCAATGCGTTCTGCCGCTGGCCGTTCAGCGTGGTCTGGTTGTTCTGCAGTTCCGCGTCCAGCGCGATCTCCTGGCTGTCTGCCAGCCCGCCGTTCACGCCGCTGCCGCTCAGCCGCTGGGGCAGCGTCCGCTTGCCCTGCATGTAAGAGATATATGCCTGCCGCGCCGCGTCGTCGTATCCCTGATTGATCTGATTCGCCTGCGCTGCCGTTGCTTCTTCCAGCTGCTTCAAATAGGATTCGTTCTGCTTCTGCAAGCTGTCCAGTGCGGCGTTGTAGCCGCTCTGGCTCAGCCATTCGTCGTAGCCGGGAATGTCCATCTGCGGCAGTTGCAGCGGCTCGTCCGCCGTTCCGCTCCAGCTGCCCGTGTTGGGGTTAAAAGAAACCGTTCCGCCCAGCCGGTTTGCCAGCGCTTTATTTTCCGCCTCCAGCTGCTTTTTCCGCTCCGGCGTGGCCGTGTGCCACTCCTGGCTGTTGGCGTTCATTTTCTCGCGGATCGCGTTCTGGCTATCGCTCCAAGTGCCCACGTTCGTGGCGCTGCCCAGAAATCCGCTTCCGCCGGATGCGCTCCCACCGCTCGTGCCGTTCATGCCGCTGCTCACGGCGCCTTTCAGCGCGTCGGATGCGCTGTAACCGCTGCTGCCGCTGCCCGCGCCGGATATACCGGCGCTGCTGTTCTTTTTTGCCACCGAGTTGATGTCGCTGGTGGCGTGCTGGGCCTGCTGCCCCTGGGATTTGCGGATGGCATTGGCCGCATCGTTTGCTTCCTTCATGCCCGCCGCGTCGCCGCGCTTTTTCGCGGCGAAATAGGCGTCGCTCGCCTGTTTAATACTGTTGTAGGTCGCCACCGCGCCCACCTCCTTTTAAGATTTCTGTACCGCTTCCGCCAGCTTAACGATCAGGTCGTCGCCGTAGCGGTAGCTGTCCAGATAGGTGATCGTCGCATCGCTCAATCCCGCCTTGGCCTTGAGGATGCGCTTTGCCTCGTCCTTGGTCATTGCCACGCTCACCTCCTTGTAAAGCGGCATCATGCGGGGCAGCTGCCCCTTGCGCACCATTGCCGCAGTGTACCGGCCGCCATCGTCCCACTGGAAATGCGGCCGGTCCGGGAGGCTCTTCCAGTCGCCGCCCCACGAAAAGCCCATTTCTTTGCCGATCGCGCCGCAACGGCGGAAAAAGTCGGCATCGTCGTACTCGTGGCCCTTGACGTTCTTGCAAATATCAAAGGCCAAACCGACCTTGTCCCAGTGAAAAGACGGAGTTTTCTGGTTGGTGACGATCTTGCCGGGCTTCGTTCGCCCTTGCGCATAAAGGCTGGCCTGGTACTCAAGATCCCGCACCGTTTCCACCACCAGCACCGGCAGGCCCTCGGCGGCGCACCGCTGAATAAACGCCCGGCAGTTCGCCGCCACGTCGCTGCGCAGCCGCGAAATATCTCTCGATTTCAGCATGGTTTTCTCCCCTCTTTTTGGTGGGGCTGTCCGTTTTATGGGACAGCCCCTGTGTAATTACTTATCCTTATTCGGGCACTTGTAGCTGAGCGCCCTTGCGCTGTCGCTCAATCCTGCCGTGGTGGGGTCGATAAACACCGCCAGCACAGCCAGCGCCGCCGTTACAAGCTGCACGGGGTTGTGCAGCACAGCCAGTGCCGCAGCCCACACCGCGCCCCATGTGGTCATGGTCGTGGGGTCAAGGCCGATGGATGCAATGGCAATGGAGATCACGCCCACCCAGAACCACGGATTCTTGAGCCGGACGGGGATATTCACCGCGCGCATCACATCACCTCGATGTGGTCATGCACCACGCGGTACTTGCGATCCTTGATGTACAGCACCACGCCGTTCCCCCGATCAAAGCCCGTGTCGTAGTCAAACTTGCCGTTCGCCACGTGCATCTTCTCGGGACTGCCAACACCGTGTGCCATGTGCCCCCAGCCGGTCACCTTGGCAGGATCGTCGCTGACCACGGTAGCCGCCAACTCTGCGGGGGTGATCTCGTTCTTGCCCTCGACCAACTTCACCTTGCTGCCGATCTCTTTCAGCATCTCGTTTGCCTTTTCGATGGTGATTTCGCCCTTGCCCTCTGCCTTGATGATTTCATACTGTGTCATAGTCTTGTCCTCCTAAAATTTATTTTTCTTCACATCGCGCCGCCCTGGAGCAGCGCGAGTAAATACGCAATTGCACCGGCGGCGGCCGCCCACACGGCCTTGTCCACCAGTCCGTCCCAGTGCTTGGCGGGCACCTCCGTCAGTGCCCGCACGTCGGTTTTGATTTCTCCGATGTCGTCTTTCATATTGGCCTGATCCGTAGCGAGTTCGCGTACCGACGCGGTGAGATCCATCAGCGCTTTCTGGTCGGCTTCCAATTTCTTGATGCGCCCCTCATTCCGTACGCTGCGATCCTCCGTCACCTGCTGCCGGAGCGCCAATTCCTCAATTGTCATGCGGTTTTCCTCTCTCTTTGTTTGATTTATGCACCGATGATCTCAGTACACTCTTCCTCGGTAATCCACTTACCAACGGCGGCGCGCACGCGGTCTCCCGACCACATACCGCGCTCGTAGTACGTTTTTACTTTGTCGTAATTCTTGCTGTGCTCCATGCTTTAACCCTCCTGCATCATCAGCAAATAGTCCACATCCGCCCGCAGCTGCTCTTCTGCCGTTGGCTGCTCCGGTTCCGGCTCCGGCAGCGATGCGATGTATGCCTGATAAGCATCTTCGTCCCATGTGCAGGACGTTACTTTTTCGCCGTCGTGCTCGATCTGGCAGAATCCCGCCGCCTGTTTACCAGCCTTAAAAAATTCGCCCATCAGTTCGTCGGGGAACGCGACAAGACCGGGAGCACGATTGCTTTGCATATTTCCATAACAACCAATTTCGTTACGGATAGGGTTGATGTACATCATTGTTTTATTCTCCTTTCTCTTAGCCTATGGCGATGTATTTATATAGCCTCCCTATGTCGTTCGGCTGGCTTGCGTAATCACCGTAAAAAGAAACCGTAGTCCCCCATTGTTTTATGAACCCGTCACCCTCGTAATAGTTCACATCCAAAATACTATTTTTATTGAAAAAACCGTACATGTCTTTCATCAGCTCTGTTTTAATTGGTGACGCACTATTCTTTGCATAATGCATGGCATAAATGGCTATATATTTAGGTTCAAACCCAAAAGTCAGACTGTTGGGATAGCTGCTGCCAGTGTTACCCGTCCCCACATAGCTACCCGTTTCAATCTTCACGCCGTCCTTGATTTGGCCGGCAGGAATGGAGATCAGGTTGCCCAACACGTCGGTGATCTGGGTCTCATACTCCTGCTCGGTGTAGAAGTTGCCGGAGGAATCGGTGTAGATCGCAAATGTAGACGGAAGAATCAACGCGGGGCGGATGCCGTACGAGTCGGATGCGCCGTAGTAGCCGTAGGCGCCGTCGGAGTAGACGCGCCACACGGAGTTGGTGTAGCCGGTGTACGGGGAGCGGAGCAACCAGCCGACGGCCGAACCGTTCAGGTTCGCAATACGTTTGTTGTTGGCGGACGTGCCGGTTCCAGACTCGAAATAAGACAGCTTCGCGCCGTCCACAGGGAAATACTGGTTGTCGCTGGTCGTCCAACCTACTTCGTAACCGGACAGCAGGAAGATCTTCGTGGACAGGCCGTTTGCTCCGGTGCGGTCGGTACCGCCAGAACCGCCGTTCTGACGGTACGGGATCTTCACCTGCTTGATGGCATTTTTAATGTTGCTGTCGAACAGATTCAGGAACGTGCTGTTCAAGTAGGCGTGAATGTCGCTGCTTTCGTACTTGTTGACGTTTCCGCTCTGCCAGACACGGTTCTCGTAGATGTCCTTCATTAGCAGCCAAGTGCCGTTGCAGGATTCGTCGTACAAAGAACTCGGCTTGCCCTGATGGACAACGATAAACTCTTTCGCTGCACCGTTGACGTTTAGTGTGATAGTTTTTCCAACAGCAAGCGTCCCAATCGTAGTTTTCGTGTATTTCGCTGCTATGTGTGCCATCACGCTTTTGCTGAGCAGGCGCAGGATATCATCCGGCACGGCTGCATTGGTCTTGCCGAACAGCGCCGCAGTGGCGCCCTTGAGCGTTTCCGCCTTGGTGAAAGCGTCTACTTCAATTTCCGGCAGCTGCCCGCTGGGCATTTTTCCGTCGGGGCCCAAACTCGCCACGCCGCTGGGCTTGCCGACAACGGATTCCTGCACCGCTGTGGCGCCCTTTTTCGCCCCGCTGCGGATCGTCGCCAAGTCGTCGATCGCGTCCTGCTTCCCGTTCCACTTCTTCCGCTCCGCTTCGGTGATGTGCTTTGTGGTGTCGTTGATATGGCCCGGAACAGCAGCAAGTGCGCCGTTGAACGTCGTTTCCGTGCCCACATAGCCCGCTTCGGTTGCGGCGGTGTATGCGCTCTTGCCGTCCTGCCCGCTCACGCCTGCGGGGCCCTGCGGCCCTTCTGGGCCAACTTCTCCCTGCGGGCCCTGCACGCCCTGGATTCCCTGCGGCCCCTGTGGGCCGGTTGCGCCGGTTTCGCCCTGGATACCTTGCGGGCCCTGCGGGCCTTCCGGGCCGGGATCGCCGGTGTCGCCTTTTTTGCCTTTTTCGCCCTGCGGGCCCTGGATACCCTGTTTGCCCTGTTCGCCCTGGATACCCTGTGCGCCGGTTTCGCCCTGCGGCCCGGTGTCGCCTTTCTCGCCCTGGGGGCCTTGCACGCCCTGTACGCCCTGCGGGCCTTGGGGGCCTTCCGGTCCTTGCAGCTTGCCGATGCTCACCCAGTCGCTCGCGTTTTCCGACCAGATATAGCACTGGCCGTCCTCTTCCACCATATACATTTTGTCGTTGCCTTTTGGGATCGCTTTTCGCAGTGCTGCCAGCGTGCTGTATATGTCCTCAACGTACAGGCTCGTGCCGTCCTTGCCGGGCGCGCCTGCGGGGCCTTGTGCGCCCTGCGGTCCCTGCGCGCCGGGGTCTCCCTTTGGGCCGGTGTCGCCCGTGTCACCCTTGGGGCCTTGCGCGCCCTGCTTGCCTTGGATACCCTGGATACCCTGCACGCCCTGGGGGCCTGCGGGGCCCTGTTCACCGGTGTCGCCCTTTTCGCCTTTCGGCCCCTGCGTGCCAGTTTCGCCCTGTACACCCTGGGGGCCTGCCGGGCCTGCGGGGCCGGTGTCGCCCTGCTCACCTTTCACGCCCTGGGCACCGGCCACGCCCTGGATTCCCTGCGGGCCACGTGCACCCTGTGTGCCCTGGGCACCCTGCACGCCCTGCGGGCCCTGGGGGCCGCGCACAGAAACGGGCTGCGGTGCAATGGCGGTGTCCTGCACCGTGAACGACATAACGCCGTTTTCGTCGATGCTGGGCACAACGCTGGGGCCGGTCAATCCGCGTTCGCCCTTCTCGCCCGTGTCGCCCTTTTCGCCCTGGGGGCCAGTGTCGCCGGTGTCACCTTTTACGCCGGTGATAACAGTCACGCCGTCTTTGTCCTCCACCGTTCCGTTTGTGAATTGCATCCGGCTCCGCTGGGGCATCGCCACGCCGTCCGGATCAAGGATCAGGTGGCCGGAAGATCCCGTTGCCTGCCAGTTTTTCCCGTCGGCGCTCACTTCCAGCACCTTGTCCGCGTTCAGGCGCAGATACTTAAATCCCGCCGCGTTCTCCGGCAGCAGCACCGCTTGCTCCACGCCTGCCGCTTCCAGGTCGTCCACCAGCTGGTTAAATGCCACCGCCACAATGCTGCGGATCAGCCGGTCGAAGATTGCTTTATTCTCCTGCGTCGTTCCAGTCAGGATGTCCGGCGCCGCGATCACGCCGTTTTCGTTCAGTTCCGTTTCGGTAATTTTTTTCAGCGCCATCGTGCTCCCCCTTTAGCCTTTATAGTTGTTGTCGGCCTGCGTGTATTCCGTGGCAAAGGCGTACAGGCCGAACGGCTCGTCCTTTTCCATGTTCTGAATGCGGAACCGGCACTTGTCTACTTTTTTGATTTTGATTTTTCCGCTCAGTGTGTGCGGCGTCCGATCCGAAGAAAACACGAACTTTGCAAAGTTGATGTAGTCCCAATCGAAATAGCGCGCCTTCTCGCCCGAGGTGTACACCTGGCTCCAAATGCCTTTTTTCTGCGCCAGCACCGTGCAGCCCGTCACCGGAGCCGCCGCGATCAGCACAGATAAATTGCGGAAGGTTTTGTTTTTGTAAAAGAGTTTGCCGAACACGTCCGGCGTGTCCCAGTAGGCTTCAATGGCCGCGCCGTCGTCGTTGTAGCTCTTCGGGTCGTCCACGTCGGTGTAGAACTTGCAGATCCGCCCGTCCGCCGTGCCAAACCACAGCGTGTCCCCGTCGTCCCACCAAATGCGGGCCGGAACGCCCACCAGCTTGTAGCACTCATATTGATAGCTGCTCCACGGCGCGTCCTTGCTGTATTCCTTCTGCATGCCGTCCAGCAGATACACCGTGCCGCCGCCCACGCTCAGAATGTAGAAGTCGCGCCACACCCACGCCACTGCCTCATTGATCCCCGCTTCCTTGCGCAGGGCCTCGCTGATATGCAGGCTGCGCAGTTCGTTGATGCGCTCGCCCGTCATTTCGCCCACGGTAATGCCGTAAACGCCGCTTTTCGTCAAAAACAGCGGCTCGTTTTTCAGGCTCTGGAACGCGTACTGGCTCACGGCGCCCTCGCCTTTCAGTGTGTTCACGATGTTAAATTGCGCGTTGCCGGAACTGTCCATAGTGCCGCTGCGAATGATTACGTTCCGCCCATCCGCGCCGCTGGCCTTATGCGCCGCCAGGTAGTTCCCTACCACGCTGTAGCCCACGATTGTGGCGTCGCTTTGCCCCACGGTGGAATAGCTGGTGTCGCCGATGAACGTTGGGTCGTTCAGTTCGCTGTAGTAGTCAATGTTGGGATAATCCGGGTTCCCGGCCACAAAAATGCGGTCTGGGCTGCCGTTCACACCGAACAGGATTGCGATCTGCATCTTGTTCACGCGGTCGGCGTAGCCTTCTCTGTCCTTGTATGCCGTGATGTGGATGTTGTCCTGCCCGGTCACGGGGCTTGCCGCCGGCGCTTTGGCAAATGTCACCTTGCCCAGTTCCCGGTCCACGGTGAAGTCCGTGTTCTCCGTCAGATCCGTCCATGTGCCGTCGCTTTGCAGCTGCTCTGCCTTCACCGTGTCTTCCGCCAGATCCTTTGCCGTCAGCTGATACACGGTGCTGGTTCCGTCGCTCAAAAAGCTTTCCGTCCATGCGCGGCTGCACAGGTTCAGCGGCTCATAGGTCGTGCCGCCGCCCGATGGTTTGCGGGAAATGATGATCGTCGGCACGCGCCCGTTCTGCGTCACGCTCTGCACCGTTTCTCCGTCGTAGCAGAGATATTTTTTGCCGTCCAGGATGTAAAGCTTTCCGTTGAAGATTATCCCCACGCTGCGCCGGTCGTTCATGTCGCTGTACAGGGTTTCCCATCCGGTGCCATCCTCCGTTCGGCCTTTCAACGCCGTGCCCACGTGGATCAGTTCTTTCCCTTTCAGCACAAAGCGACCGTTGATCGCGCCGCTCGTGCCCTCGCTCACTTCCAGCGTTTCCACGGTCCGGTAGCCCATGCGTTTGCGCACCTTGCCCACCTCGTCGCGGATCATGTTTGGTGCATCCGGGCTGCGGTATGCCTCCACGTTCGACGCCGCGTTGTTCAGGTCGATTCCCTTGAAATATTCGCATTTCCAAACGTTGATGTCCGGCCCGTCCGGCACGGAAAACTGTACTGCCATGTCCTCGCTCCCTCTTTACTGGCTCACCACCAGCCCGTGGTACTCTCAAAGGATCCGCTGCTTCCGCCGCTCTGCTCCGCCTGCGCCGCTATCGCTTCCAGTGCCACGTTAAATTCGTTTCGCCAGATCGTCGCCATCGAAATGTCGTCATCCTTGTAAAGCTGGCTGGCGATATAAAGCGGCAGAATGTCGCAGCACTCTTTCGGCAGCGGAATCATGAAATCGTTCTCCGTCGTGGCCGTGATCTGCACCGGCTCCGGAATGCAGATGGCGTACACCCGCCAGTCCCCGCGTTTTGTGGCCGGGAGCAGCAAATACCGGTCCGCTTCCACCGCAAATGCCGTGGTGGCTGCATAGTTGCCGTCCTCGTCCGTCAGCCACACGTTCTGCGTGTCCACGCGCCGGTAGCTTGCGCCGATCAGCGCTTCCATGTCGTAGCGGTTTACGCCCGTCTGCCGCGTCACGCCGTAGCCGTCGCCCTCGATCAGTTCGTCCTCCGGCGGCAGCGTGTCCGCCTGGTGGATCATGCAGCTGGCGCGCACCGGCCGGCCGCTCTGCACGATCAGGTCGATCCCCTCGTTTGCCGCTTGGGGCAGAGATGCGAGATACGGCCTCGTCGTATCGTCGTTCACAACCTCTGCCCCCGTAATGGCAAACATCTTCTGCAGCACCGCGATCTTCAATTCCAGATAGTTCATGCGCTTCTCCTTTCAATTCGTGTTTCGCGGGACATGCGCCTGCGAAACACACCTCCTCTTTCTGCCGTTGCGGCCGAAACCGTCCCTGCCGTGCAGGGACGGGGGGAATCTAAAGGGGGGATGCAATCCCCTCTTTACAGCGTGCTCCCTGCTGCCGCTCCGCACATCATGATGGGGCGGAAGTCCACGAAACCGGCGCTGAACCGGCCGTAGCCGTTCCACACGTTGTTGTCGTTGTTGTTGTCGATCCAGCTCTTAAACCGCAGCGCCACGCGCTCCGTGCGGATCAGGCCGCCGTAAGTCTGGTTGTAGTCGCTATCCATCAAGAACCATGGCGTGCCGCTGCCGTTGCCCGTGCCGATCAGCGCGTTCAGATAGGGATCGATGATGATATTCCATCTGCCATAGTGGAGGTTGTAGGCATTGCTGGATGCGACGTCCGGGTTTTTGTCCGCGCCGAGCACGCCCAGCACTTCCTGTTTCAGCGCGCCGTCGTTGGGAATGATGATGGTGTCGGGCCGCAGCACCAGCACATTGCCGTTGTCGTCCAGCAGGTTCTGCATGGCCGTTTCGGCCTTGCTCAGTGCCGTTGCGCTGAAGCTGTCCTTGAACTTGTTGCTCTGGTTGCCGCCCTTCACCTTGGGCTTGTGATCCGCCGCGAACAGAATGCTGCCGTCAGCGCCGCGGGTGCTGTACTTGCGATCACCCATCACGGATTCCGTCTTGCCGTTGGCCGCTGCGATCAGCAGGCCGTGGCCGAACTTCTCGCGGGCGCGATAATATGCCGTCACCATCTGCTGGGGCTTGCCGTCGCGGCCGATCTTCTTGTCGTCCACAGCCTCCTGGGTGATCACGAACTGGCCCTTGAACACCTCGTGCTCGATCGTGCGGGAATAGCCCTCCTGCATGTTGATCTTAGGATAAGCGCCGCCCTCTCCCACGGGCTCGAAGTCGTCCATGCTGGTCATGGACGTAAACTTTTCCGCGTAGTTGTCGCTGGACACCTCTTTGAAAATCTTGTTGTAAACGCTCGTCGCCTGCATGGCTTCCGCCCGCTCCTCGATGAGCATCTTAATGGGGTCCTGGCTCTTGCCGAAAATGGAATCGGCAACGCCGCTGCCCTCGGAAAATACGATATTCACTGCCATATGTAGTTCTTCTCCTTCCTCTTGTTACATGCGCACGATAATTTCCGATCCCACGGCCGTACCCATCATTTCCACGATCTCCAGCACGCCGCCGGTGGTCGTGGCCGTTGCCTGTGCGCCGTCGGTGTGGATCGTCACCTTCTGGCCCACCACCAGCGCCGTACCCGCCGCGGCCAGCGTAGTCTTGTACTTGTGGTTTTTCTGGATGCGCACCACCTGCAGTAAATCGCCCTCTGCGGCCTTTCCGTTGATCTGGTGGCATACATACTGCGGCACGTCCGTACCGCTTGCCTTGGTTGCCGTGCCCGCGCTGCCGATTTTCAGCAGTTCTCCGGGCGTGTAGGCCTCGGCCTCTGTTGCCTTGACGTAGGTCAGCTGGGGCGAGGTGTTCATGTCGTCCTGGTAAAATTCAAATGCCATTTGCCTTTTCACTCCTTCATCGGGGCCATGCCCCGTCTTTAAGATTCGTTTTTGTGGATCTTGCGCCAGTAGGCTGCATACTCCGCGTCGGTGTGTCCCGGGTTGATGCGCCGGAACTCGTCCAGCACCGCGCGGGGCATGGTCACTGTGCCCTGGTTGTTGTTCCTGGTCGATTTCAGGTGCGCCTTGCTGTCTTTCAAGTTTCTTGCCTCCTGTCTGATGGCCGCGCCCCGGTTCTTCATCAGCGCGTCGAAGTTTGCGACCTTGAATGCCTCGCTCAGGCTCACGCCCTTTTTGCAAAGTTCCAGCGTGCGCTCCCAGCCATCGGGGTATTTGTCGTGCAGGTCGTCCGCCGTCCGGATGCTGGGATCCAGACCGCGAATGGCCGTCAGCTCCTGTTCCACCCGGCGCGCCGCTTCCTCGTCCTGCGCGCGGGCCATGGCTTCCTGTGCCTGCTGCACCGCCACGCCCGCCTGCTTCACCATCGGGTTTTCCTGCACCGCGCGGGAAATCAGCTGCTCCAAAAGCTGCGGATCCACGCCGCCCTCCCGCATCCGCTCCAGGTTCTGGCGCTCCTGCTCTTCGTCGCGCGCCTGGATGTATGCCCGGTAATCCGCTTCCGTGCGGATCGGCTTGTGCCCGTGGTAGGGGTCCGTCTGTCCGGCGTAGGCGCGGGCATAGGCTGCATCGATCTCTGCCTGATGCGCCGCCGCCCGCTGGGCTTCTTCCCGTGCCCGGCGTGCCGCAGCCTGCCGGTGCCGCTCCTCGCGGCTCATTGCGCCGGGATCATCGCCCGGTTCGTCCTCTTCCGGCGGCTCTTCTTCCGCCGCGCCGGCATCATCGCCCGGTTCGTCCTCTTCCGGCAGTTCTTCCTCCGCCGCGCCGGGTTCTTCTCCGCCCTCTTCGCCGAGGCCGACCGTCACCATTTCTTCTTCCTCATCGATAATTTCCGGATCCATTGCTTTTCTCTCCTTTAGTCAGATTTTTTCGCGTTCAGTGCGAGTGTTTTTCTGCTGTTCCCGGGCTTACTTCTTGCCCTTCTTACCGCCGCGCAGATCGCCGCCGGTGACCACGTTGCCCTTGGGTGCGCGCTTGGGGCCGTATGCGCCCTTGATCTCGCCGATCCCGCCAATGTTGGTCTTGCCGTCGTAAATGTTCTTTTCCGCCATGCCGTCTTCCTCCTTCCCTGTGTTTTCGGCCTTTTTTCGCAGTGCCAGGCGCTCGTTCGTGTCATTCGTCCAAACGTTTGGACATCTCATTCGGCTTCTTTCACGCGCACTTCGCTGCGCTCCTCGCCGATCTCCTTGCCGTAGCGCGGGCACTTGGGGTTGCGGCAGCGGAATTTCAGCACCGCAAACAGCCGCGTTTTCGTGTCCGGCGATGCGTCGCCGCTCACCTCGTAGCCGCTCTCCATGATCGCCGCCTCTGTCTTGCATTCAGGACAAAGCATCTCTGCCACCTCCGTTGATATACAGGTTCTGCGCCTGCTCCTGCGCGTCGCTCTGTGCAATGGCCGCCGCGGCATCCGCACCGACCTGCTCCATGTTCCCCGGCGCGCCGCCGCCCATGCCTGCGCCGCCCATCTGCTGCATTTGCATGGCCATCTGCGCCTGCTCCGTCTTCTCCCGGAAATAGGCCTCCATGTCGTCCGCGCCCGGGTAATGGTGCCGCGCCATGTTGCGCCAAAAAATGTACAAGCTTTCCGGCGCGCCGATCTCGCCATAGCACCCCTGCTGATAGTTCATGCGGGTCTCCTGCCACAGCGCTTCCCGGTTCTGCACCAGCGACGCGCTGGAATCCACCGCGAAAAGGAACTGATCGTTCCAGAACCATTCCCCCGCCGCGTCCTGCTCCAAAAAGTCGTAGGGATCGAACACGTCGTGCGCCTTTCCGCCGCGGCCGTCGGTATAAACGATGTCGCGCGGCTCGTCCATGTAAGCCAGCGCGAATTTGAACATCACCTCGAACAGCCGCTGATAGGCCGCGTCTTTCATCACGCGCTTGCTCTCCAACCGGCCGGCGCTCTGCTGCGCGGCAAACTGCTTTGCCGTGCCCGAGGTGGCCGTGCTGTCGCGCTTACCCTGGAAGCTGTCCGTAATGCCCAGCGTCGAGCGCCCCTCTTCGTAGTACAGGCTTTCCATGTTCAGATCCGCGCTGTTGTCGACTTCCACGTTGTACACGCCGATCATTTGCAGGTCCGATGGGTTGCGCGGCTGCACCAGTTTCAGCTCCTCGTCCGTGTTCTGGATGTGCAGATTCGGCGGCATCGACACGATGGATCCGCCTTTCAGCACCTTCTCCAGCGCCTTGGTGCCCAGCTTTTTGATGCTCTCCTGCTGGTCCATGATCTTGTCCACGTCGCTGGAGCCGAGGTAGCAGCCGAACTGGCTCACGTTTTTGCGCAGCACGATGGGGTACACGTTTGGCTTGTACCAGGGGATCACCGTCTGCTGCATCACCGGCGCCAGGCTCATGTATCCGTTCTGCCCGTCGATCTCCGGCTGCGTCACGTCCTCGCCGTCCAGCCCCCGCATGGGGGAAAATGCGGGAATCACGCTGCCGTCGCTGCGCACAATGTCTTCCGCCAGCACCCGGCCGTCTTCGCCGTCGTGGTCCTGCTCCTGCGGCTCAAAGGTTGTGTTTCCGCAGTAGCGGCATTTGCATCCGTCGCCCGGCGCGCCGCACTTGCTGCACACCTGCACCCTCCGCGCCTGGTAATCGTCCGTGTCTTCCAGCACAATGTCCGAGCCGTCCACCCAGGAAAACAGGCCGATTCCGCCTTCGCTGTTGCGCCAGTAGGCATAGATCTGCGTCACCATGTCGTCGCTTTCTTCCGCCGCGTCAAAGGACCGCACCTGCGGGTCGTTCTCCTTTTCCGCGTCCACGTCCACGCCGTAGGTGTCTTTCACCCACTTCTTGCTCCGTGCCGCCTGCACAAAGCAGTAGTCCATGTCTTCCACGCCCGTCAGCACGCCCGGCTGCGGGATCACCGTCTTCGGGTGCTGTAAGTTCACTTCCAGCGCGCCCTCGGTGGTGTGCGTGCGCGCCGTAGTGTCCCACTCGACGAAAAAGTGGTCGCCGCCCTGTATGTAGGTCGTGCGCTCGTCCTGGTCGTTCAGCTCCTCAAAGGGCAGCCGGTTCAATTCGTTGCGCAGCCAGTTCTCGATCTTCTTCGCCAGCCACTCGTCCTGCTCCCGCACGGCCGTAACCTTGGGCAGCGGGATCGTGCTGCTCACCTGGCACTCGATCAACTCCGCCACAATGTTGCGCACATGCAGCGCATCCTTGCTTTTCTTCCCCTGCGCGCCCCCGATCCGGTGCGTGCCGTCGTAAAGCTGCTCGCGCCAATCCATCTGCGCGCGCTCGCGGCTCCATGCGCTCTTGGCTTTTTCAAACCGCACCAGCCATTCCGTCAGATTTTTTCCTTTTTTCACGTTCGCTGTCCTCCTCCAGTGCCGCCAGCAGGCTCTCGTACCCGTCATCGCTGTCTGTTTTCTCCGGCTTGCCCAGCCCCGCCATAACGGCGATGCTCCCCAGCGCCTTCATGGCGCCCCGGGCGTCAAATTCCCACACGCCCGTCGGCACATACTTGTGCTGGCTGCTGTCCCATGCCATCACGGGCTTTGCATCCATGCACCGCTCGTAGATCTCGCGGTAGCGGTTGATCACGCCGTCGCGCGTCAGCACAAATTCTTTCGCTGCTTCCGCCTCGTGCCTGGCGATCTCGTCCAGCACCGCCTGTTTTTTCAGCAGGCGGCTGGCCCGTGCCGCCGCGTTGGCGTTGTCTTTTCCCGGTGCGTAGCCTGCGCGGATGGCCGCCCGCGTCCCGTTGTGATCCAGCACGTACTCCCGGGCAAATGCTTTTTCCAGTGCCGTCAGCGCCGCCACCCCCCTCTATCCGTTTTGCCCATCATAACAAGCCGCGCGGGTCCGTTATCTGCAATCTGCGCGCGCAAAAAAAGCGGCACGGAGCCGGGGAAACGTCGTTGCTTCCCCGGCTCTGTGCCGCTCATGGATAGGTCAGATTTATGAAAGGAGGTGATGAACATGGATCGCGCCAGAAAGGATAAAAAAGAACGCGACCGCTCCCGCCGAAAGGCCGGTGCACTCCTCCACCGGCAAAATTATCTTAGCACGCACAGCGTGTCCGTTAACTGCAAGTTTTCCCCGCTCACCAGCGCTCGTAAAACGCCACTCTGATGCGGTATAGCGTGCTTTCGTCGATGTGGTGCCGCAGCGCGATCTGCGTCGCCGTCTGCTTGGTTGTCATGGCGTCCCAGAGCGCGGCAGAATAGACGCCCCCGCAATCCTCGCAAAGCCGCCTGATCTTCGTCTGCACTTTTTTCGGTTGTTCCCGCCACAGCAGGCACACCGCCCGTATGTACACCTGCTTTTCATAGGGCAGATCCACGCCCCGCAGTTTCCGCCAACTCATTGCCGCCCCCTCGCTTTCCGCGCGGTTTCCGGCGCCGCCGTCACGTCCTTTGCCCGCAGGCCCGTTTCGCCCGGCGTGGGTGCTTTGGTGTAGCGTATGTAATGGCTCCCGCTCTCCACGTCGTACTCTGAGCTCTCCAGCAGGATCGTTTTTGTGGGGTTGCGCAGCGCGCCCGCCCGTTTCGCCGCCCGCTCATACACCACGGGCTTTTCCAGATTCCGGCTGCTGCTCCATTTCTTCGCGTCGGGGATCCGGCGCACCTGCCGGATGATGTAGCGCGCAATGCCGGTGTAGTCGGCCTGGCGGCGCAGCGTGCGGATCCCGTAGCCGCCGCGTGTCCAGCATTGCTCCAGATAAGGCTCCGCCTCGCGCGGCAACACAATGTGGTGGTGCACGCGCACGGCAGCCTTCGTTTCCCCGTCCATGTCCGAGGTGCACGCGCCCGCATAGCGCAGCACCAGGCCGTCTTTCTTCATGGCGCGGCCCAGGCGGCGGATAAACAGCTTCAATTCTTTCTGCGCGCTCTCGCGTGAGCCATCAATGGCGGCATAGCCCGCCTCGTCATATTCCAGCAGCACCCACAGATCCCGGTAGCCAAAATTGCAGTTGATCTGCCGTGCCAGCTGCTTCACCGCGTCGTTGGCGTTTTTGTCCTGCTTGCGCGCGCTGGTGGTGTGGCTTCTCGCCGCGCGCAACTGTCCGGGGTTCGGCAGCCAGAATTTACTCTTCTCCACCACGAACCCCGAAATGATCGTCCGAATCACATATCTCCCTCCATTCTTCAGCATGTCTTGTCCCTCTCTTTTCCACAAAATGCACGGCCTGTAATCTTTCGGCCGGTATTTCCGCCCCGCGGATCCTGTCCGCCCTCTTCCCGCGCGCGTAATATCTGGTATCGCGTGCGGTCTTAATGCTCCCGCGCTCCCGCGCGGTCCGCCTTGTCTTTTCTGACAAACAAAATATTTTTTCTGATCCATTTTTCCGGGGACATGTGCCTCGGAAAAATACTTTGACTCAGCCGCCTTGGGCGGCGTCGCCAGTCCGCAGACTGGTGCGGGGAAAATCCAAAGAAGGGGCTGGCCCCGTCTTTGAGTAAAACGTGGCGCAAAACTTAGCCGCTTAGCAAGCGCCCCAAGAACGCGCGCACGCGTTCTTTTTTTATTTTTAATGTATAAGGTCCTTTCGCTCGCCGCCCCGCCCCGCGCGGCAGCAAGCGAAAAAATCTTTTCTTTTTATTTTCCCGTTTCCCCTTGACATACTCGATTGAGTATGCTATATTATAGTCAAGCTAAACAACACCCCAACAACAACCAATCGCTGCAAGGAGGAACGAATCATGACTTACACTTATGAATGGACAAGCGTTGCAACCGGCGAACCCGTCACCCTCACCCAGACGATCGATGCGGACGAATCCTGGTACATCAGCAGCACCCTTTCCATGGTGCTTCGCGGCACCACATTCGCCGCCGATTGCTACGGCAGCGATTTTCCCCTGGTCGATGGTTACCGCGAGATCAAGCTGTTGAGCCGCCCCGGCCGTGACACAATGCTCCACGCGAAAACGCCGGATGCGATCTGCCAGCAGATCCTCGCCGACTACCGCGCCGCCGAACAGGCACACAGAGAGCACCTGCTCACCGATGCAGACATCCGCTACACTATCCACGACACCACCTCTTATGGCATTTACAATGGTTTCAACGGTGATCTGATTAACTCCATGGCGCGCCACTATATCCGGCAGCTGTCCGAGGAGTTCGCCCCCCTGGTCAGCGACGAATTTCTCCGTGAGGTCAAAAAGGCGCTGGACGCACAGTTTAATTCCGCCGCGCAGGATACCTACACCGCATTTCCCGAGCACGAGAACTGGAGCGCCGAATACCTGGCAGTTTACCGCGCATCCGTGCAGGATCGCACGGCCCCCGGCGTCGCTTACTTCAAGGGCGCGGACGTTTTCGCCGCCCTGGTCGAGATCCTGCATAAGCATCTCCCCGCCTACGCTGACAAGATGGCAACTCACTATCGCGCTGTTGCATATAAGGCATCCAGCTACCCCCGGCAGTACACCGCCGAGCAGGCCCGTGCCGCCGAAGAAAATTACAATCGCGTTGTCAACGAGGGCGGCGAAGGCTTTGTCCCCCACATCGTCAGCAAGGACGAGGCGGCAAATGCCCGTGAAATGGTCGCTGTCTGCAACATCCTGTACCGGAATTTAACCAGAGAGGACAGACGGCAAATTATTTTCCGCGAAACCGGCGAAGTCGTAGCAACATTTTACGCCGACCACAGCATGTGCCTGGACGAGGCGCTGAACCTTGTCGGCGAGATCGTCAACGACGTAAACGATGAGCGCTACAACGACGAGGGCGATAATGTCATTATCGACGGTAAGCGCTACTACTACGACGATCTGGATATGGAGTGGTGACCATGGAATCGACTGCAAAAAGAAAAACCACCACCAGCACCGAGGTCAAGCGCCGCTATAACGATAAGGCCTACAGCAAGATTCAGGCGGAACTCCCCAAGGAACTTGTCCAGGCCTTCCGCGCCCGGTGCGCCGAATCCGGCATATCACAGGCAAGCGTCATCAAAAAAGGAATCGAAGCCTTTTTGCGCGAATCATCATAATATGGCAGCTGCCCCGCAGCCCCGGCAATCGCCGGGGCTGCTTTTTTTCGCTCACAGCACATATCGCTCATCCCAGGGCTGGAAATGGTCCTTGAGGATGCCCTTGAGCCGCCGGTCTACCACTGCCTTGGTGTACTCCATGTCCGGCGTGTCCTCCTGCTGGATTTCCGCGATCTCTGTATACACCGCTTCCAGATCTTTGATAAAATCCACGCACCGCTTTGCTCCGGCGCCGAACACGTCATTTGCCGCGATCACTGCGCAGTCCAGCATCAGCTGCCGGGATATGTGCCGCTCCAGCCTTTTGCGCTCCTGGATGCGTTCTGCATAAGCGTTTTTCATTTTCTGTATCCCTCCTGTACCTTCTTCATCAGCCGATGAAGCTATCACTCCGCTTCCGTCGGACCGGCAGGCCCTATATCTCCCTTCTGCCCTACAGGACAATGGATCTCGCCCATCCCAGTTTCCGTACTTTTCCACAGCTTCAAAACCTTTGTATGCACATATTGTGCATAGGCAAATTCGATCCGCGCGCCGGTGCTTTCCGTCCAGTTTCTCATAATTGCGATCGCGTCGGCGCTGTCCAGCATTGCCATGCAAATGCGCATATAGTCCGCCGGTTCCATTCCCTCCGGCAGCGCCGCCGGATTCAGCGCGATGTGCCCCATGGCACGCACCTTCCTCTCCGCCGCCGCGAACTCCTCGCGGTATCTCTCGTTTCCGGTGATCTTCCCGGCTATGTACACTTTCATGTTTTCTTCCCCTTTCGTTTTCCACATTTACAGCCCCTCGGGCCGTCCCCACTTGTCGATCAAATAGAGCCTGTCGGCCTCGCTGGCGTTGTAGTAGTCTTCCCATTGATCTTCTCGCCAGTGCGCCGTTCCAACCTGTTTCGGCGGCGCCGTGTGCGCCACATCCTGATCCGCCGCGAACAGCGCGATCGCCTGCGCCATCACCAGGTCGTCGTGCTCCCCCACGATGGCCTGCGGCTTGTTCTTCTCGTCCCAGGCAAACACCAGCATTTCCTGCAGCGTTTCGATGTCCCGTTCCAACTCCGGCCTGCCGCTCTCCGCGCTCATAAATTCGTGCAGCCCGGTCAAAATCACCGGCCGTGTCCGGCTGTCCGTGCGGAAACCAAAGCTTTGCACCGTCCTGTGGGTGTAGGTGTCCATCTTCTCCCGGGCGTAGAATTTCGCGTAGCCCAGCCGTTCCAGCTCCCGCTGGGGATAGGTGGAAAAGTTGCACTCGATCGCCAGCAGCGCCTCGTTGTACCACATGCCCAGGCAGTAAATTTGCCGGGTATATAACTCCTCGCTGTGTTGGTAGTGATAGGTCGCCACTTTTTCCCGCGTCACGCTGTCGATCACCTGTGCCGCGAACCAGTCGCTGCCCTCGCCCGCCGTGTCGCCGCCGATCGTGTAGCGCCGCCCCGGCTCCGGCCGTTTGTAGATCCGGATAAATCCGCCGCGCTGCGCCGTCCACCGGATCCGCGACAGGTGCAGCCCGGCGTAGTCGTAGGCAAATGTGCCTTCCTCCGGCGGCGCCGCCTTTTCCGCGTCCCGCCGCGCCTGCACCAGGTCGTTGAGCAGCAGGTTGTCAAAAAACGGCCGTCCGGACAGCAGAAATGCCTCTTCCGGGTTGCTCGGGTATTCCTGCCGGAACTTGTCCACATCGCCGTCGCAGTTTGCCTTAATGCACCAGCGCCTCCATGCCAGCTGCGCGTCGCTCAGATGGTAGCGCCCGCGCAGTTCCTCTTCTTCCGCCGTCCATTCCGTCCCCGGCTCCGGCTCCATGGCGTAATCCGGATTGTCGTACCACGCAAAAAACACCGGCACATAAATGTTCTCGCCGCTCTCCGCGTTTTTCCACAACTCGCGGAAATAGTTGTACCCGTTTGCCGTGCTCTCGATGATCACGCAGCTGCCCGGCTCGTCGGGCACCGCCTGCACCAGGCCTAAAAGAATCTCTTTTGCGTTGCCCTCCCAGAATGCCAACTCGCTGCAATGCAGATTGTTGGTCGTGTCGCTTCGGCCAATGCCGTTGCCCGCCGTCATGCAGCGTATGTAGCTTTCCAGCCCCGGGTTTTTCGCCCTATCTTCCGCGTCGCGGCTGGGGTTGGCAAAGATCAGTTCGCTGGCGTTGCTGGCCGCGCGCATGGGCTTCACCGCCTTCGGCAGCTGGTTGTAAAACAAATTGTTCATGCGCAGCAGGTTTCGCGTCGCGTCCGCGCGGTGCGCCACGATCAGGGTGTGCACGTTCCGGTGCGTCGCTCCGTCATAAAAATACAGCGCCTCGGTAAAGGTGGAAAACCCCAGCTGCCGCGCCTTTAGAATGATGATGCGCACCGGCCGCCCCGCGTCCTGTTCCCGCTTGATGATCTCATAGAGTTTTTTCTGCGCCGGATTCGGCAGCAGCGGCACGATCTGCTCCTTTTTGTCGCGGATGCGCAGGAAAGCGGGGATATAGCGCATCGGGTCCGCTATGATCTCCGCCAGCTGTTTCTTTTTCTGTTCCGTGCTCCCGCCCCCTTTTTCCAAAAGTTCCAAACGTTTGGATGTTTCGATTCTCTGCCAAACAGGCGCTGCCGCGCCCGCTTGGCAGAAAGCCGAAGCTTCCTGCGGTCCTCATTCTCCCTGTGCCTTTGCCGTCTTCTCCGCTGCGATTCTCGCTTCCAGCCACAAAAGCTTCTTGATCTCTTCCTCCGTTGTGTCGCCGTAGATCAGCTCCAGCTGACTGAGCATAATGCTCACATCCGCCATCTCTTCGCGCACATTCTCCAGCGCGGCGTTTCCGTCCCCCGTGCCCAGCCACATGCTCAGCAATCTGCGCGAAAGCGCCTGGATCAGTTCTGCCATTTCTTCCATCGCTTTCACGGTCTGCGTCCTGGGGCCCCATGTGTCAATGGCGTTCTGCAAAATTCTGCCCTCGCGCTCCGCCGTCATGTTCTCTGCTTCATTCTTCATCGTTTTCTTCCTCCTCGTCGTAATCTTTGTTCATCTCGTTGTATAAGTAGGCCGCCTGCATCTGCAAAATGCCCGCGCAGCTGGCCAGTTCATGCGGCCCCGTGTCGTAGGTGCACACCACGTCATAGGCTTCTTCATCGTCCACCAGCGCAACCAGCGCCATGGCCCGCACCTTCATGCCCTCGCACTGCCGCATGAAATCTTCCACGGCTTTGTAATACGGCTTCACCAAAATTTTTTGATCCTCCCTTCAAAGGGCGTGCCCTGCAGGCTTTCATCCCAAAAAGACGCCTGCTGCGGCTCCGCCCGCTCTTCGATTTCCAGCACCCGCACCGTACCAAACCGTTCCAGCGCCGCGCACACGTTTTCCTTGTCGCCGATGCTCTCCCCGTCCGCCACGATCTCCACCGTCAGCACAATTCGTTCAATCCCCATCGCACACTCCTTTCAGCACCTCGTCCGCCGCTTCGGCAGCGTGCGCTTTGGCAAAGCACACATCCGGCTTTTCCGCCCGCTCCGCTTCCTCCCGGGTGGCAAATGCGGTTCTGCCCCATTCCAGCAAGGGAAATCCGTATCCCATTTCCGTTCCATCGACGGATTCCACCTCCGCTGCTCTGTATCCCTTGGCAAGTATGATCCGCGTCACCACGCACTCGCATATGCGTTGATCGTACCCCCGCATCACGAACACATGCTGCCCCGGCTTGCACGACAGGGTCACCAGGTAGCCGTCTTTTTCCGCCTGCTTGTATGCGCTTAGCTGATCCAGCGCAGCCTTGAGCAGCCTCAAATACTCCTGATCGGCAATGCGATCAATTTTTGATCCGCGGTAATTTCTGTTCCCGCACAAATTTATCCTGCCTCCTTTTGCATCTGTTCCAGTGCTGCCGTCATGGCTGCATGCAGTTTTCCGGCATTTTCTTCCTGCCCTGCAGCGCGCAGCTTCTCCGCGATTCCCTGCATCCGGTTAAATGCCTCCTGCCACTGGCCAAACAGCACCCGGAACTCCTGCAGTTCCGGCGCGGCCATAGCCAGCTGTTTGCGCAGTTCTTCGGTTTCCGCTGTGCTCCCGGCTCCCTTTTTTGCTTCCTCCAATTCTGCGCACAGGCGGTCCCTTTCCTTGTGCGACGCCAGCGCAGCCTCCTTTGCCTTTTCGGCTTCCGCGCGCACCTTCCGCAGCTGCTCTTCTTTCAGCATCAGCGCCTTTTTCATTTTTTCTGCTTCTTCCGCTTTCCCGCGTTCAAAGGCCGCCTGCTCTGCCGCCTCGTCCTTCTGCACGGCCACCTCCACAGGCCGGCTGCGCAGCTCCTCCAGTTCTTTTTCCAGCCGTGCGCTCTGCTCTTCCAGCGCATCCGCCTTTTCCCCGGCTGCCTGCGCCCGGCGGCGGGCCTCTTCCAGCAGCTGCTCCGCCTCCTGTGCCTTCTCCAGCTGCGCGCGGGCTTCGTCCCTCTCCCGGATGGCTTCTTTCAGTTCTCGCGTGGATATGTGCTCCGCGTCCACCTCCGCTGCAAAGCTTTCCCGCGCTTCCTCTGGCAGTGCCAGCAGCTCCAGCGCCTTGCTGTAGGTCAGCTTGCCCAGTGCCTCGCTTTTGCAGCTGGCGCCGAACAGGCTGCCCTGCGGATCTCCGTACTCGCGATATACCCGCATAAAGTTGTTTGCCGTGCTCTTTTTGTACCCGATCTCGCCGAGATAGTTCTCCCATGCTCCGTGCTCCACCAGTTCCCGCGCCTCCGTCAGGCGTCGGCCGATCTCCACGGCATAGTCCAGCGCCAATGCTCCCGCCTGCTCCGTCAGCATGCGGATCTCCGCTGTCACCGTGCCCAGGTCCCGCCTTGTCTCCAATCCTTCCATGTTGTTCCTCCTTTGATCAAGCGGCCGCTTTTTTCTTCTTCGGTATCCTGGCTGTTCCGTCCTTTTTGCGCGGACTTCCGGCCATCAGCCAGCGCATCCATGTGTCCAGCCAGTCCTTATACACCTTCCGCGGATCCGGTGCAAACCGCCCCTTGCCGGTGTACAGGCCTTCGTTCCGGTATCCATGGATCTGTACCAATTTGTTCCCATTCATTTCGATCGTCATAAACGGTTTGTCCGGTGCCTGCGCTTTCCGCAAAAACAGGATCGTTGTTTTCCCGTCCCTGTGTCTGTTGGCATAGCCGCCCACGCAATGGCACAGCACCTTTCCTTCCTGTAAAATGTCATTCGCGCATCCGGGCGCAACGATCACCAGTCCGTCCATCTCCAGTGCGTATTTCTTGCGCACCTCTTCAAATCGTACCGCCCAGATCTCCGCCTCGGCCAGAGCCTTTCGTCTTTCCTGTTCCGCGCGCTCCGCCTCCAGTCTCGCCTGGCGGATGCTGCATTCCCGGTCGTGAGCCCTCCGCAGATCCCGCGGCAGAAAGTTCTTTTTCTTCCACAGTTCCACGCCGTTGCTCTCCGCCGCATCGATGTAATCCAGCCAGTACCGCGTCGCTGCATCCAACCGTCCCAGCGAGCCGGGTTCCGCTCTCTCGCGCAGATACCGCAGCACCTGCCCTTTATTGCCGTGCCACTCATCCGCTTTCCGGAATGCATTTCGCATAACGGATTCCAGGTCTACTGTCCCCCTCACCATCTGCACCGTTTCCGCTATGCCCGCGTGGATCCCTTCGCGCTCCAGCTGCTTCCGGAATGTCAGCACGCGTGTTTCTCCTCCGCTGTCGATCCATTCCTTCAGTTCCGCGCCGGTCAATCGAAAGGCTTTGCGCGGATCTGTTTCTTCCCAGCGCAGCACCGCCGCGTTCTTTTTCTTCAGCTTCACCCAGTCATCCAAAATGTTGCCTAGCCTCATTTTCAGCAGCATTTCCGTCTGCCTGGGATACTGTGCCGCCACATATAAAAAGCGGATCAGGCACATCCATTTGCTTGTATCTCCGTGCCGCACATACTCAATAGCGCGCTGCGCCTCGCACAGATCGATGTATCGCAAAAAGCTTTTCTCCAGCCGCTCCATGCCGATCGCGTGGTATTCCGGCACGCCGCTGAATAAACCGTACGTCCGAAACGGTTCCTCGCCAAAGCAGCTTTCCTTTGCCCGGATCCACTCACCGGTCCATTCCTGTTCCCATCTAATCGCCTCGCCTGCGCGGAATCGATACACCATCGTCGCCATAAAAAGCGGCGCCGCGCACAGCGTGTCCGTATCCGCCTGGCTGTATTCTTTTTTCATCCAATACCCTTGCGCATAAATGGTTTTTCCGCTCTGGCTGGTGTGTAAGAACACTGCCGGCTTGTATTCTTCTATCATGTGTCCTATGCCGATTTTTCCGACGCATTTTATTTGTGCCGTCGCGCCGCAAAAGGGGCAGCGTATCAATGCACCATGCCGCGCCGTCAGCGCTGCACTGTCTTCCGGCCGTACCTCTCGCATGTCCATTCCTATGTATCGCTCCCGCACGCCGCAGCAGCTGGTCCAGATCGTCCTGCCTTTTCCCTTTGTGCGATAAAACACATAGCGTTTGAATAATGCGTTCGCCTTCGTCAGATCGCCTTCCGTCAGCCCCGGAAACTGCCGCAGTGCGGCGTCTTCGCCCCGTTCGTTCGGTCCTTCCCCTTTGCTGATGCTTTTCTGCCATGTCTGCACCTCAAAAGAAGCTGCTCAGATCCAGCGCCACGCGCCCTGCCTTGCTCTGTTCTGCTTCCGTGATCCCGGCATCCTTTTCCACCTCCGCGCACAGGTTGATTTCCATCCGGAACCGGATGTCCGCGCCCTTAAAGTAGAACTGTACCGCCCGCCGGTAGGCTTCCAGATCCGATATGCTGCTGCCGCAATTCTTTGCCACCGCCGCCATGCATTCCGCAAAGCTTCCGCCTTGATAAACCGCCTGGGCAAACTCCCCGTCCTGCCGGCAGAACTCTTCCATCGCTTGCAGCACGTCCTTTTTCATGGCCGCCGCGTATTTGTCGTATTTCCCTTCTTTGTATTCCTTCCGCAGCTTTTCAATCGCAAGTTCCGTCATATCCGCACCCATCCTTTCAATTCCTTTGCCTCGTCCGTCGGCCAATCCGCCGCGCAGAACCGCGTGCTGCGCGGCACGGCGAGCCCTCCTTTTTCCGCCTCGCAGCGGGCGTCAAAGTGGCTGGATGCGCGCACCCACAGCCACCGCCCGTCCGGGAAGATCAGCTTCGCCCTCGGCATGGCCGCCCGGCGGGCCCGTTCCATCTCCGCGCCGCGCCTTGCCCTTTCGCGCTCCTCCTGCCAGCTGCCCATGTCAGCGGATCTCCACCACTTTGGCTTTCTCCAGCATCCATTCCACCGGCAGCTCCCAGATCATGGCCGCCTGTTCCACGGCCTTCTTGCGCGTCTTGGCCTGCAGTTCCGCGCTGCGCCCGTCCGGCAGCTTCACCTTCCACAGTTTCAGCACACCTTCCATGGTGATCACCTTTCCGCCTTTACGCCTCCGCATCTTCTTCGCTCCCTTCTGTTCCTTTCAAAAGATCCTCCTGCCCGGCCAGTTCTTCCGCGGCATTCGCGCCCACCAGGCGCACCGTTTCCATGGCCCGCAGCACGGCGGCCAGTTTCAGCGCGCTCTCCGTGCGCTTCGTCGCGCACTTGCCGGATGCGCTCACGCCTTCGCTTTCGCAGTAGCAAATGCCTTTCACCGTGTCCACATAAATGTTTTCCTGTCCGGCTGCCAGCAGCCAGCCAGAGGGAATGCCCGCGCACACCTTGGTTCCCTCGTTCTGGTAGATCCATAGATCCCCGTAGTGCATGCTCGTCTGCAGCACGTTCAGTTCCCGCTGCGGCACCCATGCCGCCGCGATCTGCAGCGCCACCGCCATGTCGGCGCTCTGCGCCCCGTCCGGCCACACTTGCCATGCCCCCGTTTCCGTCGGCAGAAAGTCCATGTGCTCCACCAGCTTGGCTTTCAGCTTCGCGCTCACCTTGTCCAGATTCACGCCAAAGCGCCACATCTCGGCACAGATCAATTCAATGCCGCGCTCGCCGACGATCAGCAGATACCCGCCCGATTTATAGGCGCGGTCCATCAATTTCAGCAAATGCTTTTCATCCATCTCTTTGCCCTCCCTCTTTATTTTTTCGCTCTGTGCGCCAGTTCCAGCGCCCAGTTTAATTTGTCCGCATCCATCAGCTGTGCCACATAGTGCTCTTTCAAAAAGGGCAGCCAGTGCGTGTGCCGGATAGCCACCTGTTTCTCGCCGTTGAAGGTCAGCACCAGCGCCGGCCGGAATTTCGGCCAGTCTCCGCGCACCTCCGCACGCCGTAGATCGCCCGACCGGCAGCGCCGCAGCAAATGCTCGTAGTATCTCATGCCTGATCGCCCCGTTTCTGCCGGGCTCTGCGTTCGCGCGCCTTTTCGCGCAGCCGCTCTCTGTGCTTGGCCCGATATTCTCTGTGATAGGCCCGCGTCTCTTCCGGTGTTCGCGGGCGATTCAGGCGCACCCTCTTTTTCTCCTTCGGCTTTTCCTTCTGCCGCATCCATGTGGGTATTTCTCCGTTTGCCAGATCTTTCAGCGGGTAGGCGTCTGCGATAACGCCCCGCCGAACGCGATCCAAATACCGCTCGATCTCCCGTGTCATGGGCGTAAACCGCGTGCATTCCGCCACGCTGCACCCCCGCATCATTCCTGTCAGCAGCAGAAATTCGCAGGTGTGCCACAGGTGCCCGCCGCAGCCGTTCCATGCGCGGTAGGCGCATTTGCAGCATTTCTCCGCGCCCGATTTTTTTATGTGTTCCGCTATCGTTGCCACTCTGTTTTCGCCATCCTTCCTTCGTTCCATGCCCGCGCCGCCGCGCTCATGGTGCGGTAAATAAATGTCCGTGCTCCGCAGGTGGTGCACACCACGCAGTGCTTCTCCTGCGCCGTGCTCTCATCGCTCCGGCGCTCGCCGCTGTCACTGCCGCAGATCGGGCAAACCCGCAGCGCCGCCCTCGGTCTTTTGTGCCCGGCGTTCATTTGCCCCACTCCTCATACAGCGCCATCACATGGGCCGTCTGCGCATTGTCCGCGCCGATCTGCTGTAAGTAATCCGCCGCGGCCGGTACAGTTTCACTCTGTACCGGCGTGCAGAAAATCACCACCAATGCGATCACCAGGGCCGCCGTCGTCAGCACGCGGGCCGCCGTTCCCAGCCGTGCCCGCCTGCGCTGCTCTCTCGTCTTATGCTTCATTTGACTGCCCCCCTTCTACATACTGGATAAACGGGATCCTCGGAATTTTGGTCCTTGTCCCCACGCGCGTCACAGGGAACCCCAGCCGCTCCGGGCAATCCCGCGCCGCAATGCGGATAAACTGCGGATCGCAGCCGATCACTTCCGCAATGTCCTTCGGGATCAGGAAACACTTGTCGCTCTTCTTGATCTCTTCCATTGTCATGTTCTGTTGCTCCTTTCTCCGTCCTTTTCCGTTTCCTGCAGCAGCCGCTCCAGCGCTTTCAGTTCCTCCTCGCTCATTCGGCCGCAGGCGTCGTTGATCTTGTCCACCCACAGTTTCAGATTTTTTGCCGCCGCGATCAGATCCCGAATCGTCGTGTCCTCGTTCACCATGCTTGTCTTCTCCCCTCTCCCGGTGCTATAATCCCCTTGAAAGGGGGTGTGTCCTTATGGCGTCTGATTTGTTCTCCGCCGATGAATTGGAATTGATTTATGTGCTTTTACAGCAAAGCAAGGCCAACTGCAAAAGCGCCTTGCAGCATCCAGCACCCGGACTGGATCCTGACCGGGTGAAATATACCCAGTCCGTAGCACGCAACGCATCGCGCAAAATCTCGCGAGCGCTCCGCTCCCTCGGCATTGATCCCGATGCTGTGCCCATGGATACGGATTGATTCTCCGGTTCACGTTTACATTTCCCTTCCCCGTCCCGGTCGAGGCCCTGCCTCGGCCGGTTTTTGTTGTTTTTCTCTCCCCCTGTGCTATAATCGTGTCGAAAGGGGGTGTTTCCTTGTCAAATATTGAATTTGAAAAGCAGGTTTACCGCGAAGCCGCTGAAGCTGAATATCGCAAACAATCACAACAGCAGCACGCGGAAGATCGCGCCTATCGCCAGCAGCTCGACAAAATGAATCTCGAGCGTGCAGAGCGCGCCGAGCAACTCACCCGTGAAGCACTGGCAGAAACCCGCCGCGCCTACCGCCAAAACAGGATATTGATCATAATCACCGCCTGTATCGGTTTCTGTACTGTGCTCATCGAATTTCTGTCTAACTTCAACGCCATCGCTTCCGTCATTTCGCAATGGATAAAATAAAGATCAGAAGCGCTTCCACCACACTCAGCGAAATCCACATTCCCAGCATCGCTTTCATTTCGCACAACATCTTCCGCCGTTCCTCTGCAATATCCTCAAAGTTCTTTGCACAGCGCTCCCAGATATGTGCCAGCTCATCAAGCCTTTCGCAGCGTTTTTTGTAATATGTCAGTTCAAGTTGCACCCGTTCGTCCATGTCCGGCTCCTTTCCGCGCACCGGTCGAGGTTCCTCCTCGGCCGGTTTTTTATCCCGTTTTTCTCATCTGTTCCATCCGTACAATTTCTGAAATAGGAATGCCCAAAATCATGGACAGTCCTGACGCAACCATCATGTCCATTTTCTTCTGGCGCTCTCCTTTTTCTATTGCACAATAGTAACTTTCTGAAATGCCAAGTTTTTCTCCTACATCTTTCATAGTGAATCCTGCTTTTGTTCTCGCATCCTTCAACCATTCCCGCATATTCTCACCTCCGAACTTGTCGTTTTGTGAAGTTTAATGCTATAATATCATAACTTCACAAAATGTCAAGTGTATTTTTGTCAATATGTGAAGTTGTGTTTACTTTTCAATTTGCAAAGTATACAATGAATTTAATGTTAATCGGAGGTATTGCCATTATGGGTAATCGTATCAGAGAACTTCGCAAAAATAACGGCTTAACTATGAAACAGCTCGGCCAGCAAATCGGTCTTGCTGAAAGCACCATTTCCCAATACGAAACTGGAAAACGTAGTCCTGATAATGAAACACTTTTGAAACTCGGTGAAATTTTCGGTGTCACTGTTGGATACATCCTTGGTTCCGAAGAAAAAGAAAAGCCCGTCGGCCGGGCGGCCGACGAGCTGGAAGAAGAATTATTCGATTTATGTAGTCGACTCACACCGGCGCAGAAGCAACGTCAGATCCAGATTCTGCGAGATATTTTAGGTGTGCAAGATAAGTAATTTTTTCTTCTTCCGTCAGTTGGCGAAAAAGCGCTAATATCTCCTGCATCTGTTTATCCTGTTCCATCTGCGTTGCCTCCCCTTTCGTTCCTGCGCAGTGCCTGCGCTGCTTCCAGCAGCCGCAGCTTCTGCTCCCGGTTCATTTCTAAAATCAAGCGGTAAAGTTCCAATTGTAAAATGTCGTCCCTGGTCAGTTCCATGGTGCAGCGCCCCTTTCAAAAATTCTTTCTGCCTCTACTATAGGGTGTTGCACCTGCAACATCAATGTCCAATCGTGCAATTTAATGGTAATTTCTGGAATTTTTGAAGAGAGGATGGAAAAAATGCTGTACGAATCTGCAAGAAAAGCCTTAAACGCGCAACACGACATCACCCAAAAGGAAATGGCCGAAGCCTGCGGCGTGTCCGAAAGCACGATCTCCCGCTATCTCAGCGGCCGTGTCACTCCGCCTGCCGACATTGCAGAAAAGATGGCCGCTCTGCTGCAGGGCGATCCGTCCGAATCCGCCGCGCCGGAAGATCCGCCCCCACCCCGCGCCGAAGATCCCAGCCGCATCCATACCGATGAAGAGCTGCTGAAAATCTATATGTGGATCATCGAGCGCCAGCAAAAGGAAAAGCGCCACCTCTTCGCCTGCCTGGAACTTCTGGTCGTTGTCCTCTTTGTTTTGATCTTCATCGCTTCAAATTTCCAAACGTTTGGATGTCTTTTTGATCGGTGGTGATCCAATGGAATGCATAAAATGTAAAGCGCCCCTGCCGGATGGCGCGCTTTTCTGCCCCATGTGCGGGAAAAAACAGATTGTGCAGCAGCATACAGGGCGCACTAAGTCGCGTGGAAATGGCACAGGCTCTGTGTATAAGCGCGGGGATAAATGGGTGGCAGCTATTACGCTTGGATACCGTATAGAAAACGATAAGAAAAAGCGCGTCGTGGCGAAGAAGAGTGGTTTCCGCACAAAAAAGGAAGCGCTGGAATACTTACCAGCGCTGAAAGGCCAGCAGAAACGCGAGAAAGATATTACATGGCAGCAGCTGTATGATCTCTGGCTCCCCACCCATCGCGCCGGGAAATCTACAATAAACTGTTACAAGGCTGCAGTGCGGTATTTTTCCTCTGTTGACTTTTCAAAATTGAAAGACATCGAAATTGACGACTTGCAAGAATGCCTTGATGATTGCCCGAAAGGAAAAAGAACGCGAGAAAATATGAAGGCGCTTGCCGGATTATTGTATAAGTATGCTGTGCCGCGCGGCTATGCAAGTCTGAACCTTGCTCAGTATCTGATCGTGTCTGGCGAATCTTCGGTATCGCGTAGCAGCTTTTCCGCGGAGCAGTTGGAGCAAATCCACCGTGCTGTGGGCGTTATACCCTATGCCGATTATATTTATTGTATGTGCTACTTGGGATTCCGCCCGTCAGAATTCCTTGCGCTGGATGTAAAAGACTATGACCGCCAAAATAAAACGCTGACCGGCGGTGCCAAGACCGAGGCCGGTAAAAACAGAATCGTCACTATCAGTCCAAAGATACAGCCTATCATTGACCGGCTGACCCGTGACCGCATCGCCGGGGCACTGTTTTGCAATGAAAACGGCGGCGCATTTGCCTATAACAAATTCCGTGATGATATATTTTATCCTGTCTTAGAACAAGTCGGCATAGATAATCCGATGGAAAACGGGCGGCATAAGCTTTCTCCGCATACATGCCGACATACCTTTGCGACGCTGATGAAAAATGTGGATGCAGCCGAAAAAGACAAGATGGAACTGATTGGCCACGCAAGCGCCGAAATGCTGCGCTATTATCAAGATGTGAATTTGGAAGATCTTCGCGCAATCACAAACAGCCTTTAATCAACAGGGTGCAATAAAGGGTGCAATAGGACGTATTTTTGCAAATTTTTTCAAGACTTTTTATTTTATAGCAAAAAGAAAAATCCTTAGAGTCATTGCAGCTCTAAGGATTTTTCTTTTTCTATGGTCCGAGTGTTGAGATTCGAACTCAAGGCCTCTTGAACCCCATTCATAAAAAAGTCCCCTATTTTCAACGAAAAATCGACTTTTGGGTGCAATAAGGGTGCAATTAGGCTTTATTCCCTATACATTTCCTGATACCCCTTAACCGCCTTCGCGTGCTCGATCTGTTTGCGGTGCAGATATTCGTACAGGGCTTTCATGCCCTCGGGCGGATCTCCGTTCTTTTCGCGGTATTTGCTGATGATCCGTTCCACCTGGTCGTGCAGCATATTCTTGTGCCGCATCTCTTCCCCGGATAGGCCGATGAAGGTATCGGCCAGTTCGGGGTATTCCGTCTTATATTTCAGCGCGCACATGGCGTATTTCTCCGCGTCGTGCAGCTCGTCCTCGATCATGTCGGACAGTTTTTCAATCAGTTCCATATTTTTCTCCTTTCACGCTTCGCTGATGTACCGGTACAGCTTTTCCACGTCGCCGCCGTCAAAGGTCACGCGCCCGATCAATGGCAGATCAATGCTCTGCCGCTGGTCAAACATGGGTTTTGCCACCGTATACACCTTGTCAATGTCCACCATCCCGTCGTCCGTTACCACATTCAGCATGGCCACGGCGGGGTGGTCTTTGTATTTTTGTATGGCCGCGCCGATGTTTTCCGACGCCAGGCCCATATAGATTCCCAGCCCGATTTTCTTCATGCCTTCCAGATGGGGCAGCAGATCATTGTCCACATACCGCACGATCCCCGTCTGCACCTGTTTTACTGTTACCATAATGTCCTCCTTCTAAAAGAGCGGGGCGATTGCCCCGCTCAATCCGTTTTGCCTTTAGTTACAGTTGCAGTCGCACAGCGGCAGGGGATTATAGGTCGGCTGCGCCGTGGTCGTGTCGCCCACCGTCACGTTGGCAACCTGCTTGGGGTAGAACGTGGCGTTCAGGTAAGTAACGATCGTGTTGTCCGCGCAGCGGCGGTCGTCGCGCTCGCGCTTGATCGCTCCGCCCAGTTCGGACTTCGCGCACTCCAGGCGCTCCTGCAGCAGCTGGAAGCTGTCCTTCGTGGCCTGATTGGTCACGGCCTGTTTTGCGACCTCTCCCTCGATGTCGCGCATTCTGCCGTCAACGTACTTGTACATTTCCAGCATCTTCTGATCGTTGTAGGTGTTGGCATCACGCAGAGCAATGTCGCTCTTCAAAGATGCGTTTTCCTGCACCAGGTTCAGTTCATACCGGTTGATGGTATGGTCTTCGCTGCACACACCCTCCGCCGCGCGCACCGCAGGAATGCCGCCTGCCAGCATATTTAGATTGTTTAGCGCGTTAATAACGCCCAAAGACAGGCCCGCAATGCCGGTGCCCAGTCCTGCGCCCGCAACGCCCTTGCTTGCAAATTCTGCCATAGTATCGCTCCTTTTTTATAAATTTTTTCGGGATCCCTATGCTCATATGGTAACAAAAAAGCAGCCGCACTGTGTGGCATCACAATGCGGCTGCCGGGCGTTTTTATGCGGTTATATGTACCCGATCTTCTGCGCGGCAAACTCCACTCTGTGCAGAATATGGGGCATCCTGCGCGCCACCGTGCACTGGTCGCATCCCAGTTCCGCCGCGATGTCCGCCTGCGTCACATGGGCGATCAGATACCGGTCCGCGATCAGTCCGTCATCCTCTCCTAAATTTGCCTCCCATATCGCCTTCTCCATCTCCGATCGCAGCAATCTCGCCAGCGTCTGCGGGATCCTCGGCCGCGCGTTCACACTCTCTTACCTCCTTCCGAATTTCCGGAAATATTTCTCGTCCAGGCTTTCCTTCTCCCGCCGGTTCACCAGATCATTGTAGGTCGGCAAACTCTGCATCTGCACCTCTTCGCCTGCCCGCGGCAGATCGCGCGTTGTCAGCACCTCCCCCGCTCTTGGCAGGTCGCTGGGCAGATTCATGGATTCTCCCGCCCGCGGCAGCGATCTTCCGCCGGTGTATTTGCGGATGTATCTTTCCACGCTGCTTTGCAGATCCGCCGCGCTGATCGGCTTCCCGTTCGCCTGCGTCACGCCGTATTTCTGCAAATAGCTCTGCATCTCCGGCGTGGCCAGCGCCGCCCGGGCCGCCGTCTGCTTCTTGGCCGCTTTTTGCGCTTTCTTGCTGCTGCCGCTGCTGCTTTTCTTTCTCCCCTTCCCGCTGCTCTTTTTGGTTCCGGTCATTCCGCCGCGCCAGGGCGCTTCTCCGATCTTGCTCTCCGTATACCCGGCCGCATAATAAAGGGCGTCTTTGGCCTTGTTGCTGATGTCCAGTCCGTTGATGTAGTCCATCACTTTCCCCTTCTTGGATTCGGTGATAGTTTTCCCGTCCTCGTCCTTGTCGCTCTTGATCGTGCCGGTGTTGGCCTTAAATGCAGCGTACTGCCAATCGTTCACGCCTGCAGCCTTCGCGTCTGCATATCCGCTGTCCTCGGTGAAATCATCCACGCTGGTTTTGTAAATGGCCGCTTTCTGTTCTGCGGTGAAGTTCATGGCATCCAGTGCGTCGAAAAGCTTTTTGTTCTTGCTTCCGGCCACCGTCTTTCCGTCTTCTCCCGTGTCCCCCTTGATCTCTTCGGTGGCCGCCTTGTAGATCACAGTCTGGTAAACGTCCGCGCCCTCTTCGGCCGCGCGCGCCGCCTTGGCCTTCCAGCCCTTCGGGGCATATTCCGCCACGGCCGCCTGCTTGCCCTGCTCCGCCGCGTACTTGTACAGCAGCACCACAGCGCCCGCTTTCTGGTCATCGGTCAGCTTTGCATATTCCGGCGACGCGATCAGCTGATTCAGTTCCGCCGAAACCACCTTGTCGTATGCCTTCTGATAGTCCGACTTCTGTTTCAGGCTCAGTTCCACTTTCTCGCTGCTGTCCTCTCCGGTTTCGATCGTGATCGTGTCTGCCACCGCCTGGGGCAGCACTTCCGTTCCTGCCGTCTGATACAGCCGCTGCAATTCTGCCACGGCCTCGTCGCTGGCGTCCTTCGCCCGGTTGCGCACAGCCTTCCGGATCGCCGCAGCCTGTTCTTTCGGCTTTCCGCTCAGCGCGGCCACGCTGCTTTTGTCGTATCTGCCGCCCCATGCGTTGTTGTAGGCCGCCGCCAGATCCGGGTTGATCCATCCCATCAGGCCCAAAATATAACTCTCCATGTTCTTGGCCGGAATACCCACCAGATACGATCCGTCAAGCGCAAGAGTTTTTAGGCTCTTCCTGAAATCATTTCCCGCTGTCCGCAGGTAATACTGAAAATCGCCTGTGTCCGTCACGCCGGAAAGTCCACCCACAAATTTCACCCCGGCTTGTGCCAGTTTGGGTGCATCGTCGATAAAGTCCTGGATCGCATCCACACCCGGCATTTCAAAGCCGTACCAGGTATTCCCGAACAGCACATGCGTGCCGATGTCATAGGCCGTGTCCCAGCCCACAATGTTGCCCAGCAGATCCTTTGCCGTGGCATCCGCCATATACTTGGCAATAGTTGCCGGCGTCATTTCGCCCTCATCGTCGCGCAGCGCCTTGTCCTTCCGCTTGGCGATGGCCACCAGTGCCCCCACCGCTTCAAAACTCAGTGTGGAGATCAGCAGCGCCATAATGCTGTCCTTAAATGCCTTCTGTCCGCGCTTCAATCCCTCCTTGTCATTCTCCGCCTTTGCCCGCTTCATTTCCCCGTGCGCCTGCCGGATGGCGTTTGCCTGGGTCAGCTGGGCCGTGTGGAACATGGTAATGCCGCGTGCTATGCCGTTGTTGCTTCGCATGATCTTTGCCGTGTGCATGTCGTCATACATGGGCTGGCTGTTGGCGATGGCGTCCTCAAACACCTCCGCCACCTTCTTATAGTAGGCATCCTTCCCGCTGTTGATCTCGCTCCGGCTGCCCGATTTCAGGTTCGGGTAGTGCTTCTTCACATAGTTCTCCGCCCACGGCCAAATTGCCGCGCAGGTGTGCAGGTCCATCCACTGGATCGCCCCGCCGAACACAAACTTAAATGCCCGGTTCCGCTGCGTCCAGTTTGGATTATTCTTCAAATCCGACATTTCACGCGTGCTGTTGCCTCTGGCGCGCCATTCCATAATCGGGGTGTACTTTGCCATCAAGTCGCGGTATTTGCCCCATGCAGAGTGCAGCATGGATGTCGCCGGAATCGTGTCGAACCCCAGCCGCGCCCCGGCCATGAAGAAGCCCGGCGCCTGTTTGATCACTGTGCCCGGATTGAATCCGAACACCGCTTTCACATAGTTATTAGTAACCCATTTTACCGCACTCTCCGCGAAATTCAATTTATCGGCCGGTTTGTTCTGGATGTCTTTCATCAGATCTTTCAGGTATTGTACCGCTTCGTCCCCCCATTTTTTGCCGATCACTGCATACATGGAATCGCTGTAGCCCTTTTCCGTGTAATTCAGCAGCGCGTTCATGTTACGCACGGGGATCGCCAGCCCCACATATTTTGCTGTCATGTCCCTGTGCTTCTGGAATGCCGAAAGGGCGCTTACTGCCAGCACCGGCTTTCCGGACCACACGCGGTTTTTCAGCGGCCCCATGCCCTCGATCGTCGCATCCACAATGGCCGGATCCGCACTCTTTCCCAGGAAGTTTGCATCGGTGTAAATGGGGCTGTAGTTGTCGTTCATGGCCTTGTCGTGTCCGTCCAGCAAATTGGAAACCCGGTTGATCTCATCCTTGGCATACCCGTTGAAATACTTCGTGCCCAGGATAAATGCCAGTTCCTTCTCCTCCGGCGTCAGATCCGCCACAAGGCTTTTCACAAATCCCGGCTGCATCTTCACGGTCACGCCGTTCGCATAAGCTTCCAGTTCATCCTCTTCTTTTTTTGCCGCCGAATAGATTCGTTTGTCCGGGAACTTTGCTCCGCCGAAATTGATGTGCCGCAGGTTGTCATAATTCAGCGAATCCAAGTACAGCTTGATCTTCATCATCGGCGTCATGTAGATCTTCACGCTTTTGTTCTCCCGCAGATCCGCGCCGCCGTTGCCCGCTTGCTGGTTTGCCGGCACTTCAACTTCGTACCATATGGCGTCTTTCCCCTTTCCGTCGGCTTTGGCGATCCATTTCTCGTGCTTCTCTGTAAATTCTTTCAGCAGCGCGTCGCTCTGGATAATGTAGCGCTGCTTGTCATATTCGCCCCTTTCCAATTGCTTTGCCATGGAATAAAAAGCACCGTCCCGGCGCCAGCCGCCCATTTTCTCGATCATATTCATCGGAGAAAGTTGTTCTCCGTCCCAATATTTCCGCACAAATCTGTTGCTCGATAACTTCTTCTTGGCTTCTCCCTTCCGGTTAAACTTCCATTTGTCGCCGTCGCTGGTCTCGATCTCTTGCACGCTGTTGTGATACAGATCTTCTATGTTCCGTGCATTCTCCGCCGCGATCTCCTTGTCCTTCGTGCGGATCATGTGGATAAGTTCCACGCCCCGATCATAGAGAGCCAGCGCTTCCTCCCGGCTCAACTCGCCCACGCGGGCCGCATCCAGCCGGCTGAACTTCTGCTCCCAGGTTTCGTTGGGCAGGAAGTTCGGGTCCTTCTCCCGCTCCGCATCGTAGATCTTCCGCAGATCCCGCCAGGTTGCTTCCTTATCCTTGCGCAGCGTCTTTGCCATGGTGTCGAAATCGCCCACGATCTCGTCGATCAGCGCCTTGGTTTCCGCGCTCTGGTCCTTTCTCATTCTGCGCAGCCGCTGCAGCACTTTCAGTGCCTTGTTCTGCGCCTCGGCCATTGCCTTCCGCTGACTCTGCTTCTCCCATGCATCCGCGGCAATGGCGCGCGCCTTGGCCGCTTTCATGATCTCGCCCTGCTTCACGCGCATTTCAAATCCCGCCTGCTTGGCGTAATTCTCCAGCGCGTTGGTCAGATAGCGGTCAAAGAACGTCATTTGCTGCGCCACGGCGTCCTCGCCGCCCGCGCGCATAGCCTGCTCCATCAGGGAAATGTGCTCCGGCCGTCCCAGTTCCGCCGCGTGGATCATGTCCTCCAGCTGCGCCGTCCGGTCCGTGTTGTAGTTGTCAAAAACGCCGGGGAAAAGATCCGCCATTTCCGCGTGCTCCACGTCAATGCCCACGCCTTCGCCGTCCTTGGTGGTCAGAATAATGCCGTTCCGGAATGCTTCCTGCCGCGTGCGTGTGAAGTCGTCGCCCAGTTCCGCGCGCACCGTTTCGTCGATGTGCAGCTTCACGCCGCGCAGCGTGCGCCGGATCTCTGCATAGTGCTCGCTCTCCGTGGTATCCACCACCACGCCCGCGTTGTAAAGGCCGCGGAATAACTCCGCGCCGTCGTTGGCGGTGGCATATCCCTGCTCACGCACGCGCGCTGCCACGCGGTCGATTGCGCGGCCCAGTTCCTTTCGCCGCCCGGCCTGCACGGAAAAGGTGTCCAGCAGATCCTGCCGCAGCGTCTTTCCCGCCTGCGTCGGCTGTGCTTCCGCCGCTTCCGTCTTTGCCTTCTGCATAATGCGCTCCGCTTCCGTGCCCCGGTTCTCCTTGGCCGCCGCGTTGGCAGCGTCTATGCGCTCCGTCAGGTCCTTCTCCCGTGTGCGCAGCTGCTTCATGGCCGCCGCGTCGGTTTCGTCGAGATATCCCTGCTTCTCTTCCAGCCATTCCAGCTTGTCGATCTCCCGCCGCACGTCGCTTCTCTCTGCGCGCATGGTTTTCAGGTCTTTCCCGTCCTCCTTCAATGCAAACTGCTTCGCATCCACCGGTGCGAACTGTCCCTGTGTCGGGTCGATCCACGCCACATCGTCCGTTTTCACGGTTTTGCTGTAAATCTTCCCGCGCCCGGCGTAGCTTTCCGCCTCCATCCGCGACGGGGTGACGAACACGCCGTTCTGAATGGGGTAGCTGCTGAACACTTCGATCTCTCCGCGTTCAAGCGCTTCCTCCGCCATGGCTTTGGTATAGTCCGGGTCGAACTCGTCGTAGTCTGCCCATTCCGGATCATTCAGCGCCTCGCGGAAGGTATGTATGTCGTCCGTGCTCCGTATCCAGGTATGATAATCATCCTCCGCAGGGTTGCTCTTCTGGATCACTTCCAGCTGCTTCTGCTTCCTCTCGGCTTCTTTCAGCGAAAACTTTTTCTTGCCATTCTCCCCTTCTTTGGATATAATAGATTCAGATAAAGACGACCCAGCATCGCCGGGCAACCTTCCTTCTTGGATCGCCCCGGTTTGGAAC